>DRKG01000072.1 GCA_011051855.1 bacterium
GGCGTGGCCGTGGCCACGCCGAGCACTCTGCCAAGGAGTTCGCGGAGCGAGCGGACGCTGCAGGCGGCCGCCTGACGCTGCATGGGCGTGGATTGTGCGTGCCGGGGGTGCTGGTTCATGCATAGATCGGGCTAAGGGTCACACGCGCGCGCGTTCGGCCAAGTGGCGGAATGGCGTGCGGCGCAGCCCGGCGGCGATCTCGTCCCAGTTGCTGACGAGGTCACGCGCGTCACGCGCGCCGGTCTTGCGGGAACTGGTTTGGAGGGGCCTGCGCTCGACCTCCAGGAAGTCCAGCGCACGGCCGCTCTGTTCGGCCGGTGCGGCGGCGAGTTCTTCGTAGCTCATTTCGAGCACCGGCAGATGCGCGAACGTGGCCGCCGCGCGCTCTTCCTGCAGTTGCTGCCAGAGGAAGTCCTGCAGGGTCGTGTGCAGCGCGAGTTCGACTTGGCGTGGGCCCTGCGGTCGGGTTTGGCGGTCACTGCGCGTTGCGTACCAGCTTCCCGACTCGACGGCGCGCACGTGGGAAACCCAGCGCGCCAGTCGGTCCCGGCGTGTCAGGTGGATGACCCGCAGATCGGGCACGGCGACGAGGTGGTCGATCAGTCGGTTGTCGATCACGCCGTGGTAGTAGAGCAGTTTGAATCCGACGTGGGACTTGCCGCCCTGCGCGGCGCGCCGGATCAACTCGATGTGGAAGGCGCGCGGATCCTCGGCGCGCAGCTTGCGCAGGTCGTCGGCGTCGGCGTCGGCGGTGGCAGCGTCGAGCCCGTCGATGACGCCGCGCTGCATCAGCGTGGGATTGAACAGCTCGCCATAGCTCTGGATCGCGGCGTGCGAGTTGAGCATGTTGACCAGCATGTTCGACCCCGTGCGTTCGGTGCCGAGCACGAGGAATGGCTTTGCGGGCAGGTCGCGCAGCGGCTCGCGCGGCGTCGAGACGAAGGTCGGGAGCTCGTTGGTGCGGCGTTGGCGGCCGGCGGCGGCGAGAGCGGCGACGCGGTCGAACAGGTCGGGTGCGTCGAGGTCGACGGTCGAGCCCGCCGGTGCCCGGCGGCGGGCGAGATCGGCGATGCCGGCTGCGCGCGCCGGTGCCCCCAGAATCAGCAGTTCGGTCTCGGCCAGGTGCCATTGCCAGAGCAGCGGCGTGGCGCCGTCCTCGGGTGGGCGCGGCAGGACCAACACCCGCGGGATCCCGAGCAGGCGATGGGCGATCGAAGCGGCGGTGCTGCCTTCGTAGTGCGAGTAGGACAGCAGCAGGTCGGGTGCCCACGCCGCCGCCAGGCGGGCCAGGCTGAACGCCCAGCGGGTTGCGTGGTGCTCGCGCGGGTCGGCGGGTTCTTCGAACTCGTTGCGGATGTCGGTGAGCAGTTGTCGCGTCTGCTCGGGCATCGTGCGCTCGAAGTGATCGATGTCGGCGCGGGCGGCGTTGGCGTTGGTCGGTGCGATCATCGAGCGCGCGAGCAGCTCGTGGACGTGTTCGCCGTCTCCCTCGAGAAGAGTTTCCGGGATGCCGTGGTGGAAGAAGCGAACGTCGGCATCGACCTGCCGGCACAGGTCGATGATCCGCGCCAGGATGTGCTGGTCGTGGCCGGCCGGGAACCTGCTGCTGGTGAAGACCGCGATCCGCGTGCGTGGCGAACGCTCCAAGAACCGGTTCTCTCGTGTCTCGCTCATGGGGATCGGGGCCCACGACGCAGGATGGCGGTGGGGGAATGCACGCGAGGGTGCGCGGCGCAAGTGGACGCCGCCCACGAAGGCACGTCAAGAGGCGCGCGCGCCCTGCCGCTGGCTGGTGAAGCCGTTCTCCGGTGGCCTGCTATGCTGGCACGGCATGCATGGTCCTTGCGGGATGTTCGGGTTTGGCGAGAACGCTCCCTGGTGGTTCGTCGGGGTCTGGTTGGCGGCGACGCTGCCCGCACAAGAGTCGGCGGTCCCAGCCCACGTCGACCAGTTCGTGCAGGACCACTGCGTCACTTGCCACGGCGAGGACAAGGTCAAGGGAGCTCTCGACCTGACCGTGCCAGCGGCGGGTCCGGTCGAGGCGTTGTGGCGGTGGAGTCGCATGCGCGAGCGGGTGCAGGCGTATGAGATGCCGCCGATCGATGCGAGCGAGGTGACTCCGGCCGAGCGCCTGCGGTTCGTCGATTGGGTCGAGGAGCTGCTGCAGCGCGAAGTGCCGGAGCTGCCGGAGGATCCCGGGCGAGTCACGGTCCGACGATTGAGTCGCGGGCAGTGGCAGAATGCGATCACCGACCTGTTTGGTGTCGCCGCGCCGATTGCCGGTCTGCCGGCCGACGACCTCGGCTACGGCTTTGATTCGATCGGCGACGCGTTGACCTTTTCGACCCTGCATCTGGAGAAGTACCTGGCCGCGGCGAAGGCGGTGGCCCGCGAGGTGTTCCACGGCGAGGGTGCCGGGGCGCCCGCGGAACGGCACTTTGCGGCGGGCGCCATGCAGTTGGTCGGCGGCCGTGGTGCGACGATGCGTGGGGACCATGCGCACATGTTCACGCGCGCCACCGTGCGGCAGGTGGTCGAGCTGCCGCGCGCGGGGCGCTATCGCCTGCAGGTGATCGCGGCCGGGCAACTCGCCGGCAGCGAGCCGCCGCGCATGCGCCTTTCCGTCGATGGGCGCGAAGTCCGCACGTTCGACGTCGACCGTGGCTCGCCGATGGAGTGCACGTTCGAACTGCCGTTGCCGGGAGGCCGCCGCACGTTCGCGATCAGCTTCGTCAACGACTACTACGACCCGAAGAATCCGGATCCCGCCCAGCGCGATCGCAACCTGCGCGTCGACGAACTGGTCGTCACGGGGCCGGTGGATCCGCGCCCGGAGCCGGCTCAACAGGCGTGGTTGCGAGCTGGAATACGCGGCCGCGACGACGCCGCGAAGTTGCGCACGACGGTGCGCACCCTGTTGCCGAAGCTGTGGCGGCGGCGACCGACGGCGGCGGAGCTGCGGCGGTTGCAGCGCGCCGGCCGCCAGCGGTTGCGCGACGGGGCATCGCTGGCCGAGGCACAGCGCTACGTGCTGACGGCTGCCCTGGTGTCGCCGCACTTCCTGTTCCGAATCGAACGTGGGCGGCTCTCTGCTACCGATCTGGCGGTGCGGCTGTCGTTCTTCCTGTGGGCGAGTGTGCCCGACGACGAACTGCTGCGCTACGCGCGTGCGGGTGGGTTCGAGGGAGAAGAGGATGGTTGGATCGCGCAGGTGGACCGCATGCTGGCCGACCCGCGCGCGCGGCGACTCGCGAGCGACTTCGCGGCGCAGTGGTTGGAGCTACGTGCGCTCGAGGACCTGACCCCGGACCCCGAGCGTCTGCCGGGATTCGACCGTGCTCTGCGCGCCTCGTTGCGGCGGCAGACCGAGTTGCTGTTCCTGACCGTGTTGCGCGAAGGCCGCGACGTGCGGGAACTGCTCGATTGTGGCTTCACGCACGTCGATGCGCGCCTGGCGGGGTGGTACGGGTTGCCGCACGAAGGCCCGGCGGAGGAGTTCGTCAGGGTGCGGCTGGTCGGGGCTGCGCGCGTGCGGGGCGGCCTGCTCGGCCACGCGGCGATCCATGCGATCACGTCGAATCCGACCCGCACGTCGCCGGTGCGGCGCGGCAAGTGGATCCTCGACAACTTGCTCGGCCAGGCGCCGCCGCCGCCGCCGCCGGGCAACGGCGCGTTCGCCGACGAGGCGCGCATCGACGACGCAAAGACGCTGCGTGAGCAGATGGCGCAGCACCGCGAGCGCAGCAAGTGTGCCGTCTGCCACGTGCGCATGGACATGTTCGGGCTCGCGATGGAGCGGTTCGACGCGATCGGGCGCTTCCGTCGAGCCGATGGCGGGGGCGAGATCGACGCCAGCGGAGTGCTGCCCGATGGTCGTCGCCTCGACGGCCTGCAGAGCCTGAAGGATCTGCTGGTAGCCGATCCCGCGTTCGTGCGCACGCTGCTGCACAAGCTGTTTCGTTACGCAGTCGGCCGCGATCTGCGACCGGTTGACCGTCTGCGCATCGACCTCGCCGCGCGCCGCCTGTGGGCGCAGCCGGTGATCACGCTGCGCGATCTGATCCTGGTGATCGTGCGCGACCCGGCGTTCCGGCGTCAGAGTGCTGTCGACTGATCATCGCTTCGGGATCGTGCGCCGCAGTTCGGCGAGTTGCGCTGCATCGAGCACACGCGGCACCTTGTGCTGGCCGCCGATCTTGCCGCGACGCTTCATGAACGCGAGGAACGTGCCCGGCGGCAGGGGTTCGACGGCCGGCGGCAGCAGGCCGTAGGTGCGGTGGGTCGCGTAGTCTTCGTTGCCCTGCTGCAAGGTCTCGTCGAGTCGGCGGGCGAACCGCGCAAGGTCGTCGGGTTCACGGTGGAACTCGATCATGTAGGCATGGCCGCCCATTGGCTGGCCGGGTTCCGGGAACCGCACGCCGACCGCGAACTCGTGCACGACCGCGCCGGTGCCGGCGGCTGCGGCCGTGATCGCCCGTTCGAGTTCGCCGCCGCTTATGTGCTCGCCGAAGCCGTTGAGCGTGTGGGCGGTGCGCCCGGCGAACACCAGCCGCAGCGGGTCGATACCGGTGAAGCGCACCAAGTCACCGACCAGGTAGGACACGATGCCGGAGTCGGTGGTCAACGCGACCGCGTAGTCGACGCCGGGTTCGACCGCGTCGATCGTTACCCGCCGCGCGTCGGGCTTGCCGAGTTCTTCCTGCGGCACGAACTCGAAGAACGTGCTGCGGTCGAGCAGCGGCAGCATGCCCGGGTCATCGGTCAGGTCCTGCACCGCGAGCATGCCCCCTTCCGAGGCCGAGTAGGTGTCCGTGTAGCGCAGTTCGCGGCCGACCAAGGCGCGGCAACGCTCGGCGTAGGGTGCGAACGTCACCCCGCCGTGCACGAACAACTGCAGGTTCGGCCAGACGTCGGCGAGGCAGGACACGTCGCGGCCGTTCGCACGACAGTGGGCGAGAACCGACTCGCCGAACAGCACGATCCACGACGGCACGCCCGCGAGCATGCGCAGGTCGACGGCGGCGGTCTGGGCGGCGGCGCGCGCGACCTTCTCCTCCCACGACGGCAGGGCGCGGATGGTCGCGTCGGGTGCGTGCAGTCCGCGCAGGCAGCGCGGCACGTGCAACGCCATGATGCCGGTGTTGTCGCCGATCCAGACTTCGCCCTCTCGCCGCAGTTGCGTCGAGCCGCCGAGGAACAGCAGTTTGCCGCCGAACAGGCGGCCGCCACCGGCCGCGAGATGGGGGACCAGCGAGTCGAAGCCGCCGCGCTTGTTGTTGGCGATCGTGTCGGCGCTGACCGGTAGGAACTTCTCGCCGCTGGTGGTGCCCGAGCTGATCGCCCAGAACTTCGTCAGACCCGGCCAGCAAACGTTGCGCTCGCCGGCGCGCGCGCGGTCCCACCACTTCGCCATCGCCTGGTAGTCCATCAGCGGCACCGCCCGCTGCAGATCCTGCGGGTGCTCGACGGCTGCGAGCCCGTGCTCACGACCGAATGCCGTGTCCCGCATGCGTGCCATCAGCCGCTCGAACACCCGCCGCTGCGGAGCCGCCGGCGAAGACGCGTTGCGGCGCATCGCTCGCAGGCGGCGGCGTGCGATCTTGGTGGCGATTGCGCCGATCATTCGCATCGCCGTGCCTCGCGGCTTGAGGTCCTTGGCATCGGGAGCGCGAGTCGTGGGTTCACGGGCACTTGGCCGGCCAGTCTTGCTGACGCGGGATGATTCGCAAGCAGCTTGCCCGGCATGGCGTGGCGAGGCGCCGCTGCTGCCGCTGGGACCGTGATCCGGTGCCACCGGATGCATTGCGCCGTTCGCGCACGGTCTCGTAACATGCGTTCCTCCGTGTAGGTCGGCAATCTCGCCTGATCGACCTCGAGAATGGGTCACACGGTCTGCCAGCAGGTCTCGCCCCTTGTCACAGTCTGCTTTCCAACGTCGCGCCTGGGTGCTCGCCCAGGAGGCGCATTCCGCTGCCGACCGCGCGGATGCCCGCATCCTCCTGCGCATGATCGAAGTCGTGGACCAAGGCGACTACGGTGCACTCGCACAGTTGGTCCAGGCACTGCGCGCTCCCTACCGCGAACGCCTCGGCGAGATTCCGGCGGAAGCTGAGCGGGGCGAAGCCTAGCGCGATCCATGCATGGATCGGGCTAGAACGTGACCGAAACGCCGAGCAGGTAGCCGGTGACTTCGAACTGGTTGTCGTAGCGGAACCCGGTCGCCTGGCCGCTGGCCGAGTAGTTGACGTAGCGCATGCCGGCGAAGAAGCGCATGTCGCGACCGGGAATCCGGTAGCTGAGCCGGGCTTCGATATCCTGGGAGAAGTCCTCGAGGTCGCCGGCGAGCACGAACTCCTCCGGGGCGAAAGCGTAGTCGAGGTCGAGCGTGAACTGCTGCCATTCGGCGCGCGCGCGCACGCTGACGTAGAGCGTGTCGCCACCGAACTCGACGTTCTGCTTGCGCACGTTGTCGTCGGTGCTGCCGCGCAGCGTCATCTGGCGGTTGCTGATCAGCGCTCCGGCCCCGAAGTGGATGTGCACGTCTTCGTCGCGGTATTCACTGGTGAAGTCGGCGAGCGGTTCGGTCCAGCCGAGGCGCGTTTCGTCCATTTCGGCGTCGATGTAGACCCGGTCGCCGTTCAGCAACTGTCCCCAGTCGCTGGTCAGCACGCCGCGCCGCGAGGTGTTCATGTCGAGCCGGTAGTATTCCGCGCGCAGCCCGCCGAAGCCGTCGCCGACGTCGAGTCGGTAACCGACGTCCTCGCGAAAGCGGTCGTGCCCGAACTTGCGCAGCTGCTGGTAGGGGTTGTTCTGCAACTGGCCGGGGTTGTTGACGTCGGCCGACTGCATCTTGGTTTTGCCGCGCAGCTTGTAGACCGCCATGTACGGCGAGAACCGCACCTCGGGGTCGGCCATCACCGTCGAGGTGCAGCCGGCGAGGGCGAACGTCGCGAGGAGCACCGCCAGTCGTCGCATGTCGGCAGCGTAGGAGGGGCGCGGCGCGGGCGCCACACCGGCGTTGCGGCCAACCCGATCTATGCACGAACCAACACCCCCGGCACGCACCATCCACGCCCATGCTGCGTCAGGCGGCCGCCTGCGGCGTCCGTTCGCTCCGCGAACTCCTTGGCAGAATGCTCGGCGTGGCCACGGCCACGCCTGCGCTTCTGCA
>DRKG01000073.1 GCA_011051855.1 bacterium
CCGATCGTGCCTTCGAGCGACTGCTTGAGGCCGCCTTCGCAGGTCCCGCCGAACAGCTCGCAAAGGTGCCCGCGCTGCTGCAAGCCATCCCGATACCGGGTCACGGTCGCAAACCCACCGAGCTGCAGGTGGGTCGGAGCCGGCGTCATCAGCAGGACCTTCACATACTTCTCTTCGGCTCCGGCAGCACGCGCACCTTACCGGGGGCAAGCCGCGCGCAGCCGCCGCGCGCGCTCTGGGTCGACCGGCGCGATCGCGACACCGCCCCGCTTGCACCAGGTGCCGACGATCGCCCCATCGCAGCGGGGCCACAGCTCGTCGGCGTTGTCGCCGCCGAGCCCCGAACCGATCCAGATCGGAAACCCGGCCACGGCCGCCCGCACCTCGTCGACGAAGGAGACGTCGACCGGCGCACCGGTGCGCGACCCCGACAGCACGAGGCCATCGGCACCCGATCGCTCCGCCAGATCGCGCGCCGCATCGCGCAGTTCGAACCGCGCCAGAGGTTCGGCGTGCTTCACGAACAAGTCCGCCAAGATGAGGGTGTCGCTGCCGAGCCGCCGCCGGTAGCCGAGCAGCCGCGCCGCTTCCCCCTGGATCAGCCCCTGGTCGGTCACGTAGGCGCCACTCAGCACGTTCACCCGCACCCAGCGCGCGCCGGTGACCGCCGCGACTCCGAGGGCCGCCATGCCGTCGTTGCGCAGGCAGTTGATCGCCAGCGGCAGGCCGGTCGCCCGCTGCAGCCGATCGGCCGCGATCGCCAGTCCAGCGGGAACGTCGGGCGGCACCGGATCGTCCGCCGTGCCGCGGTGGAACGGCGAATCGCCGAAGTTCTCGACCACCAGACCATCGAAGTCGGCAACCGCGAACGCCTCGCCGTCGCGCACCGCTGCATCCAGCACTTCCGCCATCGAGCGATGGCGCGCCGCCGACGGCAGCGCGCCGAGGTGCACGACACCCAGCAATTGCCGCTTCGTCGTCATCGTTTCAACATCGACCGCAGGCGCATGCGCAGTCCCTTCCACGTCGGGGTCATCCGCCACGAATCGGCGATCATCGCGCGCGCCTCGTCGCGGCGACCCTCGTTGAGCAGGTCCCAAGCGACGTCCAGGCGCACCCCGGCGCGCCGCCGACGGATCAGGTTCTGGAAGTGCGGCTCGCCTTCGTAGTGGGCCGCGACCCGTTCGAGGATCGCATCGACCCCACGCAGGAAGCGGGTGTTCGCGGACAGGCTGCCGGCGTGCACGCGGTAGAACGACATCGCTCGCGGCCAGTAGGCGATCGGCTCGCGCATCGCCATGCGCAACCACAAGTCGTAGTCCTCACTCGCGATCAACTCCTCGGACGCATCGAAACCACCGACCTGCTCGACGGCCTCGCGCCGCGCGATCACGGTGCTGCAGATGATCGGGTTGCCGAGCAACAGATGCTCCAGGGTAAGCACCTCGGGAACCGGCCGGTTCTCGTTCTTGCGCCCCTCGATGCGGTCGCCGGCGACGATCCAGGCGTCGGTGGCCAGGCACGCAGCCCCGAGGTCTTCGAGGCGCGCGATGCCGCGCTCGAGCTTGTCGGGCACGTACCAGTCGTCGGCGTCGCAGAACGCCACGAACTCGGTCTTGGCCAGCTCGAGGCCGCGGTTGCGGGCGGCCCCCGGACCCTGCTGCTGCTGGCGCACGAGCGTCACCTGCATGCGCTCGGCGATCGCCGCGGTGTCGTCGCTGGAACCGTCGTCGACGACCACGACCTGCTCCGGCGGCGTCGTCTGCGACAACACGGCGTCCAGCGTGCCACGCAGGAAGGCGCCCGCGTCAAACGCCGGGATCACGACGGTCACGGGTGCGGTACGGGTCATGTTCGTCTGCGTCGCAGCTTGCCCAGAACGGCGGCGAGGATCTCGCGAATGTAGCCGAAGTCGGAGCGCTGCACGATCAGGCACTGCCGCATCGGGGTGCCGGTCTGGCGCGAGTAGACCACCAACGTCCACAGCGAACCGACGACGTAGGCGATCGTCGACGCGATCGCCGCACCGTTCGCGCCGTGCTCGGGAATCAGGACGAGGTCGAAGGCCAGCATCAACACGAGCACGGCGAGCTGGGCGTTGACGCAACTCTGCAGGCGATCGCGAGCGGCGAGGTCGGCTTGCAGGATCTTCGACACGGTAAACGCCGCGGTGCCCGGAACGAGCCACCACAGCGCGTCCTCGACCGGCCCGGCCCAGCCTTCGTACCAGACCGCCGCATCCCCTTTCGCCGCCCAGGTGATCGCACCCATCACCGGATCGATCACCAGCACGATGCCGACCGCGCCGAACAGCGACACCAGGAACCCGAGCCGCGCCAGCACCGGCGTCAGCTTCCGCGCCTGTTCGTGCGAGCTGCCCGCGACCTTCGAGAAGAACAGGTCGCGCATCGCCTCGGGGAAGTGCCAGACCAGCTCGGCCCAGGTGACCGCCATCGAATAGAACGCGACCTGCACGCCGGCGAGGTTCTTGGCGTCGTCGATCGAACTGCCCTGGTCGCGATAGACGCTGACCAACACAGCCATCAGCACCACCAGATCGATGCGGTGGTTGAGGTAGGTGAGCGTCGACGTCAGATTCGCCTTCCAGCCGTAGCGCACCGCCTCACCGAGGTAGGCGCGATCGAGGCGCGCGCGCACCGACACGACCTTGCGCACCAGCAGCAGCGTCAACGCGGCGACGAGCACCGTCGACACCAACCGACCCCACGCGACCGCGACCGGCACGTCGCCGTCCTTGACCGATGCGCCGAGCCAATAGAACAGCAGGAAGAACGCCGGCAGGAACCCGATCGACGTCGCCAGATGCACGGCGCCGTAGTCCTTGACGCGGTCGGTTGCGAGCTGGGTGCTGTTGGCATAGCTGGCGATCAGCAAGAACGGCACCACCGCACAGATCGGCAACACCGCGAACCAGTCCATGCTCCATGCCGGATTCAGCCACGGCAGCACGAACATCGTCACCACGAAGGCCCCCACGGCGACGATCCCGCCCCAGACCAGGGCCACCCACAGCGACGTTTCGAACGCCACCTGCGCCTTCACCTTGCCGCGGCGCACGAAGTAGACCAGAGCAGTCGCCAGGCCGAGGTTCGCGACCGCGCCGAGGATGAACGGCAGCGATGCGGCGATGCCCGATTTGCCGTGCTCAGCCTGCTGATTCGCCGTCAGCAGGTACAGGATCAGGCCGCCGCCCTTGTCGACCGCGACCACCATCAGGTGGACGAGGAACGTAAACACGACCCAGCGCCGAAAGTTCATGACGTCGCCCCCGTGCGCGGGGAGGTCCACTCACCACGGCAATTCGGACGCGGCGAAGTCGTCGTGGATCTGCGGCAGCAGCTCTTCGACCTGCTCCGGGCTGAGCCCGACCTGGTCGTAGACGTCGTGGTCGAACGCACCGGCCGTGGTCCCGACCGTGGACGGCATCTGCGCGCGCCACGCGAGTTGGTCGGCGAGGTGGATGAGCGAGGAAAGCGAACGATGGAACGGGTCACGCGCGGGCGCGTGGTGATACCGGATGGCGATCGCAAGATCCTCGGGCAACGACCACTTGATCGCCAGCACGGAACCGACGTCGGCGTGCGTGAAGCCGAAGTCCTCGAGCTCGGTGTCGGTCTCGGGCCGGCCCTGCTGCACCGATTTGCGCAGCATTGCCAAGTACTTCGGCGTCGAACCCTCCATCAGAATGATCTTGCCGATGTCGTGCAGCAGCCCGGCGACGTAGGCGTCCTCGGGGTGCATGTCGGCGAACTGCTGCGACTCGCTGGCCAGCACCCGAGCGGCGATACCGGCGTAGATCGCATGCTTCCAGAAGGCCGCCGGGTCGAAGTGCTGGATCTTCTCGCGGCGCTTGCCGAACGCGCTGAACACGGCCGCCTTCAGCGCGACCTTCTTGGTCATGCTGAAGCCCATCACCGAGATCGCCAGGCTGACCGACGACACCCGCACCTGTAGGCCGTAGTAGGCGGAATTGACGATGCGCAGGATGTTCGCCGAGACCGCGGGATCCGCGGACACCACCTTGGCGACGTCGGCGGCCGAAGTCTCCGGGTCCGCCATCACTTCGTTGAGCTTCAGCAGCACCTCCGGCATCGTCGGCAGATCGATGGTGCTGTTGACCAGCGTGAGGATGTTGGTCGATGAACTGGTGCTGTCTGCCATGCCGTCGCGCTCCCGCCCCTTGTATCGGGGCCTCAGCCGAGCGACCTTGACCGCGATCCCGTGACCGCACCCCAACCGCACCCCCGCGTCGTCTTCCTGTGCCAGCGCGTGCCGTGGCCGCCGGACCGCGGCGACCGCATCACTACGTGGCATTACCTACAGCACCTCCTGCAGCGCGGTGCCTCCGTGCAGATCGGCTGCTTCGTCGAAGAGGAACGCGACCACGAAGCCGTCGCCTTCCTGCGCCGCCGCGGGTGCGAGGTGGTCGCCCCCCGCCTGTCGCGAGGCGTGCGTAAGCTGACCAGCCTGCGCGGGTTGCTGACCGGCGAAGCGCTGACGCTGCCGTTCTTCCGGCACCCTGCGCTGGCCCGCGCCGTCAGCGCGTGGTGCACGACACCGCCGGACCTGATCTACGTCTACTCGTCGTCGATGGCCCAATACGCCCGGCACACCCCCGCCCGGGCGAAGGTGATGCAGTTCGCCGAACTCGACTCGGACAAATGGCGACAGTTCGCCGCCGTCGGCGGCCCGCTCGCCCGCTGGATCTTCGGTCGCGAGGCCGAGCGGCTGCTCGCGTTCGAAACCGAGGTCGCGCGTTCGTTCTCGCGCTCGCTGGTGGTCAGCGAAGTCGAGAAGGAACTGTTCCAGCGGTGCATCCCGGACGTCACGCCCGATGTGCTGCCGAACGGCGTCGACGTGGACCACTTCGCCACCGCGGGCGACGCCGAACGCCATGCGCACACCTGCGTGTTCACCGGCGTGATGGACTACGAGCCGAACGTCGACGGCATCTGCTGGTTCGTCGACCGCTGCTGGCCGACCCTGCGCCAACGGTTTCCGGATGCGCGCCTCCTGGTCGTCGGCAGCAAGCCGATCCCGAAGGTGCAGGCGCTCGCCGGCCGCGACGGCATCACCGTGACCGGCCGGGTCGAAACCACGCCGCCGTGGTTCGACAAGGCGGCGGTCGCGATCGCACCGCTGCGGCTCGCGCGCGGCGTGCAGAACAAGGTGCTCGAAGCTCTGAGCATGTCGCTGCCGGTCGTGTCGACCCCGCAGGCGGCGCAGGGTCTCGGCGACGCACCGCCAGAAGCGCTCTGCGTCGCGGCCGACGAGCCGGCCACCATCGCGGGCGTCGCGCAGTGGTTCGACGATCCCGATCGTGCCCGCCGCGATGGCGCCGCCGCCGGCGAGTGGGTGCGGCGCGAATGGCGCTGGCAGCGCATGTATGAACGCCTCGACACGATCCTGGCCGAACTCGGCGTCACGTTCCCCGAGCCCGTTCGCCCGTGATCGCCTCGCTTCAATTGGGAGCCGTCAGCCGGAACACGACCTCGACGTCGATTTCGCTCGCGAC
>DRKG01000074.1 GCA_011051855.1 bacterium
AACGCAACAACGGCGCGAGGAACAGGCGCGACGTCGCGTCCTCGGCGACCTCGCGACCCGGCTGCCACAGGATCTCGCCCGCCTGCCCCGTTGCTCCCGGCACGCGCACGGGCAGGGCTCCCCCCATGTCGGTGAGCGCGAACCGGAACCGCCAGTTCGCCGGCAGCGCGCTGCCGCCTTCGACGTCGAGTGCAACGATGTTGCCCGTCGCTATCCCGAGGTGCGGTCGGCCGGCCTCGTGCACCGCCAGGACCCCACGACAGACGTCGGCGAACGCCGCGACCTTCAACCGCAGCGCTTCGAGCGTGCGCGAACGCGGATCGGCGCCGGTCATCCAGGCGCAGCCGGCCGAGTCCTCGTCGGCCCCACCGCCGAGTCGCGTGATCGCGGTTTCGAAGTCGGTCGACGCCAGTTCGAGCGCGATCGAATCGACGTCGTAGAACGACACCGCGTGCAGTTCGTCCTCGGCCGGCAGCCGCTCCGTCCCCGATGCCTTCGGGTAGCACTCGCCCCGGTGCGCGCAGGTCTGGCACGGCAACTCCGGCGACGACTCCTCGCCGTGCGCGAGCGCCGCCCAGGCTCGGATCAGCTCCGTCGCGGTTGCGATCTTCGTCGGACCGCGCTGTTCCCATGCCCCGCTGCGGCGGTAGAACGTCGGCGGGCCGTCGGCGAGGCCGTGGTGCAGGTAGCGCACCGTGTCGTCGCCGTAGGGAGGCAAACCCGCCGCCTGCAACCGCGCGTCGTCGCGACAAACTCGCAGCAGCGCACCGGTCTCGGGACAAACCGGGTGGAAGTAGCAATCGACACGCCGGCAGTAGAACACCGGCGCCGAGCGCGTCAGTGACGGCGGCACCGCGACCGGCGGCACCACGTACGGCGACCGCACGCGCAGCAGTTCGCGACGTTCCACCTGCCAGGTCGCATCGAGTTCCGCGTTGGTCGACGGCCTGCTGCCGAGAACCGCGTCGGTTCCGATCTCGTCGACGCGGAGCTTCCAGGCAAACCGCGTCTGCGCGCAACCGTCTTCACCGACCAGTTCGGCCAGCAGGATGCGCGCGAAGCGCCCGGCGTGCAGCACGACGAACGGCTCTGCCGCGTCGGGCGCGGCGCGCACCAGGCGGGCGCGCAAGCCGCCCGAGCCGGCCGGAGACACCAACGTCGACCGCGTCCCGCGCTCCGTTGCCATGGGCCGACCCTGCATCGCCGTCGATGAGAGTTCCCGCGCCGGCCGATGTCAACGTCCGGTCGCCGCCCGCCACGCAGCACTCCCGCCGACCACCGGCAGGGTGATCGACGTGCCGGCAAGGTCGACCGTCAGTTCGGTTCCCGGCGCCGGGTGCAGCGTGAACTCCGGGTCGCTCGCGAAGATCATCAGGCCGATGCGCTGGCCGGCGCGCACGACCTGGTCGTCGGGCTGCAGGTCGAACTCGAGATCATGGAACCTGCCGGGCTCCAACGGTGCACTCTCGGTCAGCGACTCGTGGTTCTGTGGATCGGCCCAACCGCGCGTGATGATGTTGTCGGTGATGCGCCGCGAGCGGTCCCACGGCAGCGACACCAGCCAGACCGTCAGGTTGGCGGCCGGCTTGCTCGACGCGAGCCGGATCCGCACGCGCGCCGTGCCCGACAGGTGCAGCGGCTGCTGCAGTTCCTCGCTCGCGAACAGCAGGCGGTGTTCGGACTCCGCGGCCGACGCCAGTTGCCGACCGGTGAAGTGCACGTCATCGACCAGCGTCTGCTTGCCCGTCGCCCCCGCCGCCGCCAGCGTACCGAGCTTGCGCCCGTCCCCACTCGGCCGAAGCGTCACCGCCTGCGCGTCCGGGTTGGGATAGTCGGGGTAGGGCGTCGGCTCGGTACGGCGGTCGCCCTCGCGCACGATCCACGCCCGCGGTCCGCCCTTGTCGATGCCGTTGTCGACGCCGTAGAGGAACCGCGTGAACCACTTGTTGACCAACGCCAGCGGCGGCGGCCCGCCGTGCCCGCCCTGGTGGAAGAACGCCATGCAAGGCACACCCTTCCGCTTCAGTGCCGCGTAGATGCGCACGCTGTGTTCCGGCATCACGTTCCAGTCGTTGAACGCGTGCGACATCAACACCGCCGCCTTCAGCGGCTGCAGGTCGTTGAGGTAGTCGCGTTCGGCCCAGAAGTCGTTGTAGTCGCCGGTCAGCCGGTCGGCCCCCTTCTTCAGGATGCCGTCGCGCCAGTGTTCGTTGCAGTAGTCGCGCCGGTCGGGGTGGCCGCTGTGGATGAAGTCGAACAGCACGTCGACGTCCTCGCCGAGGTATCCGCCGGGATGCCGCACCAGACCATTGCTGCGGTAGTAGTGGTAGTAGGAAGTGTTCGGCGCGATCGGCACGATCGCCTCCAGGCCGTCGACGCCCGTGGTCGCCGCGGCCAACGGCAACGTGCCGTTGTAGGACGTGCCGATCATGCCGACCTTGCCGGTGCACCAGTCGGCCCGCACCTCTTCGTTGCCGTCGATGGTCGTGTAGCCCTTGCGCCGGCCGCACAGCCACTCGATCACGGCCTTCGGTGCAAACGATTCGTTGTCACCACCGATCGTCGGACATCCCTGCGACCAGCCGGTGCCCGGCGAACACGAGTGCACCACGGCAAAGCCGCGCGGCACCCAGGTCAGCGCCTCGCGGTCGCGCATCAACGGCATGATCATGCCGACCTTGGTGCGGAACTTGATCGGCGGCATCTCGGGACGCTCGGGCGGTTCGGCACCGAGTTCGTGCTCGACGTTCCAGAAGTAGCGCTTGTCGCTGGAGCCGATGCCCGCGAAGTACGGACTGGTCTCGTAGACGACCGGCACCTTCAGGCCCTCGGTCTCGGTCTGCTTCGGCCGCGTCACATCGACGTGCATACGGTCCTTGCGGCCGTCGCCGTCGGTGTCGAAATCGGTCTCGACGAACAGCCAGTGACGGACCCACTCGCTGCGGTTGCGGAAGGCATCGACGATCTGCGCCTGACCATCGGCGAACACCGGCGCCGCCTTCGCGGCCGTGCCGGCGCCTTGGGCCGGGCAGAACGAAACGCAGGCCAGCGCAAACAGCGCGGCCGCGACGGGCGCGATCGAAGGGGAACGGAAGGACTGTTTCATGGCTCTGCGGGCGTGGCGGGGTGCCGGGAGGATAGCGCCACGGTAGCCGGTTCTCGATCGCTGCGCCCTTCCGTCGCGTCGCTCACGACGGGCCGCCCGCGATCAACGCTTGCCGCGCATCGCCTTCTCGGCGGCCGCGATCCAGGCGCGCGGACCGCCGCGCACGTAGCCACTCTGGCCGACCTTCTCGCCCTTCCTGTTGAGGAACAGCACCGTCGGATACCCGCGGATGCCGTAGCGGTCGCGCAACTTGGCGTTCTGCCGCTTCTGCTGCTTCGACTGCCGCTTCTTGCGCGGGAAGTCGAGCTTGAGCAGAACCACGTTCTTCCGCGCCCAAGCGGCGAACTCCGCCGTGGAGAACACTTCCTTGTCGAGCTTGATGCACCAACCGCACCAATCGCTGCCGGTGAAGTCGGCGAGCACCAGCTTGTTCTCCTTGCGTGCCCGCTCGAGCGCCTCAGCGTAGTCCTCGGTCCACACCGGCGCGGCCTCGGCCTTGGCGAGCTCCGCGGTCGCCTTGGCGAGCCAGCGCTTGGCGCCGCCCTTGACGTAGCCGGTGCGACCGATCTCGTTGCCCCCGGCATCGAGGAACAGCACCGTCGGGAAGCCGCTCACGCGGTGCTTCTTGGCCAGCTCGCGGTTCTGCTTCTTCAGCGCCGCGGCCTGCTCGGTCTCGCGGGGGAAGTCGAGCTCCAACAGCACGACGTGTTCCCGCGCCCAGTCGCGAAACGCGTCGGTGGCGAACACCTCCTGGGAGAGGCGCTTGCACCAGTGGCACCAGTCGCTGCCGGTGAAGTTGGCGAGGATCGGCCGGTCGAGCTTCTTGGCGGCGGCCAGGGCGTCGTCGTAGTCGGTCAACCAGCCACCGCCGTGCCGGGCGTCACGCTGGGCTGGCTCCTGGGCGGGAATCGGAAGCGCGCACGCGAGCGCGGTGACGGCGACGAGGAACGTGTTCTGCATGTGCTACCAGGGTCGATCGGGGCTCGGGGCCAGCGTTACGCTGTCGGCCGGCGAGCGTTCCGACATGAGTTCCAGTATGGGCGAATACTATCGCGGCCTCGAAGTCGCCCTGCGGGCCCGGGCGGCGGTCGCAACGGCGGCGCCCGCACGCCGCGCCGCCGCGGTGCACGCTGCGCTGCCGACGCTACTGCCCGGTGACGACGCGCCACCGGCCGCGTGCGGCGAAGGCTGCGCACACTGCTGCCACTTCCCGGTCGGCGTGACCTTCGCCGAAGCCGTGCGGCTCGCGCAGGCCGTCGCCGACGACCCCGCGCTGTGCGCCCGGATCGCGGACGAGGCCGACGCAACCGGCACCGCGTCCTGGCACGACCTGGCCGGCCGCCCGTGTCCACTGCTGCGGAACGGCGCGTGCGCGCGTTACGACGCCCGCCCGGTGCCATGCCGTGCTTTGGCCAGCGCCGACCGCGACGCCTGCGCGCACGCGCTGGCTGGCGGCGCACCGCCACCCCGCGATGAAGCCGCATTCTGGCGCGGCCTCGGCGCGTGCGCGGCCCTCGACGAGGGCCACGGCCGCCGCGAGCTGCGCGCGGCCCTGGCGGCGCTGCTGTCGACGCCCGGCGGCGAACCCGCAATGCTACGGGCGTTCGCGGCCGCCCGCACCGCGCCGTAGACGAGCCCGCCACACCTGCGCACCCATCGCCGAGCGATTCTTGCCTACTGGCCCGCGCCCCGACCGCGCCCAGCGGGCAAGATGGAACGCGTCCGATGAACCCCGATTTCACCAAGCTCCCGTACGGCTTCGAAGAGTTCCCCACGCCTTCGCCGGCCGCCCGCGACGCCGCCAACCAGGCGGTGCCGCCGTGGTCGAGCCCCGAAGGCATCGCGCACCGCGTGCAGTATGCGGCCGGACATCAGCCGCACCTCGGCAGCGTCGCCGGTACGCCGCCGTTCCTCGGCGGCCCGTACGCGACGATGTATGCGAAGCGCCCGTGGACGATCCGGCAGTACGCCGGGTTCTCGACCGCGGAAAAGACCAACGAGTTCTACAAGAAGGCGCTGGCCAGCGGCCAGCAGGGCCTCAGCGTGGCCTTCGATCTGGCGACCCACCGCGGCTACGACAGCGACCACGAACGCGTCGCCGGCGACGTCGGCATGGCCGGGGTCGCGATCGATTCGATCGCCGACATGCGCGTCTTGTTCGACGGCATCCCGCTCGACCAGGTGTCGGTCTCGATGACCATGAACGGCGCCGTCATCCCGATCCTCGCGCTGTTCATCGCCGCCGCCGAGGAGCAAGGCGTCGGCAGCGAGCGACTCACGGGGACCATCCAGAACGACATCCTCAAGGAGTTCATGGTCCGCAACACCTACATCTATCCGCCGGCACCGAGCATGCGGATCGTGAAGGACATCTTCGCGTGGTGCGGCGAACACATGCCGAGGTTCAACACGATCTCGGTCAGCGGCTACCACATCCACGAAGCCGGCGCGTCGGCCGACCTCGAACTCGCCTACACGCTCGCCGACGGCCTCGAATACCTGCGCACCGGCATCCAGGCCGGCCTCGACGTCGACCGTCTGGCCGGCCGCATGTCGTTCTTTTTCGCCCTCGGCATGAACTTCTTCACCGAGGTGGCCAAGCTGCGCGCCGCGCGCCTCTTGTGGGCCAAGATCGTCAAGGCGTTCGGCGCCAAGAAGGACAAGTCGATGGCGCTGCGCACGCACTGCCAGACCTCCGGTTGGTCGCTGGCGGCGCAGGATCCCTACAACAACGTCGTGCGCACCTGCCTGGAAGCGCTCGCCGGCGTGCTCGGCGGCACCCAGTCGCTGCACACCAACGCACTCGACGAAGCCATCGCGCTGCCGACCGAGTTCTCGGCGCGCATCGCCCGCAACACGCAACTGATCCTGCAGGAGGAAAGCCACGTCACCCACGCGGCCGACCCGTTGGCGGGCTCCTACTACGTGGAAGCGTTGACCGACGAACTGGCCCGCAAGGCGTGGACGCTGATCCAGGAGGTCGAGGGCATGGGCGGCATGACCAAGGCGATCGAGGCCGGCCTGCCGAAGCTGCGCATCGAAGAGTCGGCCGCGCGGCGGCAGGCGGCGATCGACTCGGGCCAGGAGACCATCGTCGGCGTCAACAAGTACCGACCCACCCACGAAGAACCGCTCGACATCCTGTCGATCGACAACACCGCGGTGCGCGAAGCGCAGATCGCGCGACTGCGCGACCTGCGGGCAAAGCGCGACGAGGCGGCGGTTCAAGCGGCCTTGCAGGCGATCACCGCGGGGGCGCGCGGTGACGGCAACCTGCTGGCGCTGGCGATCGCGGCGGTGCGCCTCGGCGCGACCGTCGGCGAAGTCAGCCAGGCGATGGAGCAGGTGTTCGGCCGTCACACCGCGAGCCCGAAGACCGTCGCCGGCGTCTATGCTGCCGCCGGCGAAACCATGACCGAACTCGGCGAAGCACGTGACCGCACGGCGGCGTTCCTCGAACGCCACGGCCGCCGCCCGCGCATGCTGGTGGCCAAGATGGGCCAGGACGGCCACGACCGCGGTGCGCGCGTGATCGCCAGCGCCTTCGCCGACATGGGTTTCGACGTCGACATCGGGCCGCTGTTCCAGACCCCGGACGAGGTCGCCCGCCAGGCCATCGAAAACGACGTGCACATCTGCGGCGTCAGCACTCTCGCGGGTGGCCACAAGACGCTGATCCCGGAGCTGATCGCGCAACTGCGATCCGAGGGTCACGGCGAGATCCTGGTCGTCGCCGGCGGCGTGATCCCCGAGCAGGACTGGCCGGCACTGAAGGCCGCCGGCGTCGCCGAAGTGTTCGGGCCCGGCACCGTGATCCCGAAGGCCGCGGTCGCCCTGCTCGACCTGCTCGACGCTCGCTCGTAGGGCCACGGGCTTCAGGACTCGTCTTCGAGCCGGCGCGCCAGCCGTTCCCGCCACCG
This sequence comes from bacterium, assembly GCA_011051855.1. Classification (GTDB taxonomy): domain Bacteria; phylum Planctomycetota; class UBA1135; order UBA1135; family UBA2386. Next base: position 7,027 of record DRKG01000074.1, read on the forward strand.
AGGGGGAGGTTCGCCAACGCTCCGGATCTGCGTGCGCAAGAGCTCCAAGGTCGCCTGGCAACGATCGCCGAACCGCCGGCAGACGTCACAGCCGAGCAGGTGCCGCTCGATCCGGTGGCCCAGGTCTGAAGACGGCTCCCTGGCGACGCCGCCAGACTGCCCCGAACTCTGGACTTGACAACTGGCGCAATATGCTGAGACTGCGTCTCAGTCACATCCACAAACCACCCGATGCCCGAATCACATCCATTCACCACCCTCTGTTGCTTCACCCAGACGATTCTGCTCACTGCCCGCGTCGAGGAGAAGAGCGATGCGTAACCCCGTCAGCTTGCTGCCGGTGGTCCTGATCCTGGGAGCCTGCACCGGCGTGCCGAAGTCCTCCAACGCCACGGATGATCGGTTCGGCGTCCTTCTCATGGCCCACGGCGGCGAACCCGAGTGGAACGCGGGGGTTCTGAGCGCCGTCGAACCGCTCCGAGATCGCTACGTGATCGAGGTCGCCTTCGGAATGGCGGACCCGGCGACGATCCAGGAGGCGGTCGCGCGACTGGAAGGCCAGGGGATCACGAGGATTGGAGTGGTGCGTCTGTTCGTTTCCGGAGAAAGCTGGTACGAGCGCACCGAGCAAATCCTCGGGATCGAGGAGGGAGCGCCCCCCCGCCGAACCGCGAACGAACACGCCCGCGAGGCGAGCCACCATGGACACGGCATGGAGCTCTGGCGAATCGATACCAGCGCCGCCTTCGCGCTCAGCACCGAGGGCCTCGCCGACGCGGAGGAGATGGAGGCCGTCCTGGCCGATCGCGCCCAGACCCTGAGCCGCGACCCCGAGAACGAGGACGTCCTGGTGCTGGCGCACGGTCCCGGCGACGATCGGGAGAACGAGCGCTGGATCGCCACCATCCAGGAGCGAGCCAGGGCTATCGAGGCTCGACTGCCCTTCAGGCGCGTTGCCGTCGCAACGCTGCGCGAGGACTGGCCCGAAAAACGCAAGAAGGCGGAGCGGCGCATCCGGGCGTTCGTCGACCGGGCGACCGAGGAGGGGGGAACCGCTCTGGTCATCCCCTTCCGCGTATACGGCTTCGGCCCCTACGCGCGAGTCCTGCAAGGGCTCGACTACGTGTCCGACGGCCGGGGCCTGATTCCCCACAGGAACGTGACCCGGTGGATCGCTAAGCAGATCAAGGCCCTGGAGGACGCTCGGTTCGAGTCGGCGACTGCAGAAGCGCAGGCGGGGCGCTGGCCCCGCTGAGCATTCTGCCAAGGAGTTCGCGGAGCGAACGGACCCCGCAGGCGGCCGCTCTTCTGCTGCATGGACGTGGATGGTGCGTGCCGGGGGTGCTGGTTCGTGCATGGATCGGGTTAGCCCGAGCCATCCGGGACGGGATCGGCCTCGCCGGCCCGTTCATGGCTCTTCTGGGCGCGTTCGGCCCACATCGCGTCGAGCTTCCGCAGGAGTTCGACCCGGTCGGCGTGCTCCGCCCCGAGCCGCTCGAAGAGCTCCCGGCGGCGGGCGGCGGCCTCGAGAGGAACCTCGGTCGGGAGCCAGCCGCGCTCCCCGAGCCAGTCGCGCAGCTCGTCTTTCTTCGCGTCGCGAAAGCCCTTCAGGCTCTGGTTCACGATCGCATCCAGAAACGCCACGGCATCGCCGCGGAGTTTCGCGAGCAGTTTGCGGGCGCTTTTCACGTAGGTATCCGAGATCGCCGGGCATTCGGCGAGCTCGCGCGACGAGAGCCGCGGGGGGCGACCGCGCAGCCACAGGTCGCGGAAGACGACGTAGGCACGCGCGCGGAAGCGCAGTTCTTCGGCCAGAGCCGGGTCGATCGAGAGCGCACGCGCGAGGTCCCCTTCC
>DRKG01000075.1 GCA_011051855.1 bacterium
CATGAACACGATCCTGCACACGGCTTTCTTCTCCGCCCTGCTTGCCGCCGGAACGGCCGCACAGGGGCTGGACATCCTCTACACCGTTTCCACTCCCGAAACGACCATCACCGGCAGCGGCGGCACCGTGCTGGCGTCGATCCGCCCCAACGACATCGTCGGCCTGCGCGCCACGCCCTGCCCGGTGACCGCCGAGAAGTGGGCCCCGCGCCAGGCCTTCGAGGTCATGGCCGGCGACGAGGACGGCGACGACATCTACCGGCGCCCGAACCTCTTCGGGGCCATCGACGCCCTGGTCAAGGTCCCCGATCCAGTCGCAGCCGACAACTGGCGAACGCTCTACTACTCGCCGGCGGCGGCAATGGGCACGACCGTCAGCGGCGGACCGGGCCTGCGTCCGGGCGACATCGGCCGTGTCCGTCGCACCGGCGCCGGCAACGGCAAAGTCGAACACTTCATCCGCGCCGAGGACATCCAGGTGGCGCTCGGCCTACCGCCGTCGCCGGTCGTCATCGACGTCGACGCCGCGTGCTTTGGCCACAACTACGGCCTGTTCTTGTCGCTCGACGACGACGTTCTCTGCAACCCGTGCGGCGGCCCGACGGTGATGCGCGATGGCGACGTATTCGTCCTGCCGCCCGGTAGCTACACGCTGACCGGCAACGGCACCATCGCCGGCACCCTGCCCGGCAGCGCCGTGCGCATCTACACCGAAGCCAACATGGATGCGATGGTCGCCAACGCCCAGGTCACCGACCGTTTCGGCGCCTGCGTGCCGAATGCCGTCGACGTCGAATCGCTCGAGATCGACTGGGCCAATCCTTCGGCCTTCGCCTTCCCCTCGTGCGGCGGCGTCGTCTTCGTACCGCGCTTCCTGTTCTCGACCGAGACGCTGACCGGTGGCGCCGTCCTCACGACCGCCCTCGGCGGCTCGATCTACAACTCGTCGTGCTCACCGCTCGGCACGTCCTGCGGTAGCGGTCCGACACTGGGCGACCAGATCGGCCTCAAGCCGATCAGTTTCACCACCGGCATGATCGGCATCGCGAGCCACGTCAACGCGCTGGCGCTGACCTACATCTTCGAGTTCGCCGCCGAAGCCGCCACGCCGCAGGTGCCGGTCGGCAGCACCGCCACGATCGACTTCGTCACACCGCCGTCGGCGTGGGTCTGGGTGTTCATGACGTTCGCCGCGAACGGCCCCGGTGCCGTGCCGACCTCGGCACCGTTCCCGTGGAGCTTCCTCGGCTTCCCGGAGTTCTACCCGACGCCGAACTTCATGAGCCTCGTGCCCGGCGGCACCGGCTACGCGACCTACACGACGCCACCGATCCCGTGGCCGGTCGACCTGGTGTTCCAGGGCGTGACGATCCTGCCGTCGCTGTCGTCGATCGAACTGAGCACGCCGACCTTCGTCGAGGTCAACTGACGGGCGGAGGGCGCTACGCTACCCGCGCCCCTCTCCCGCCGATGCACACCCGCCGACCGTCATTCCTCCCCGCGCTGTGCAGCGTCGCTCTCGCAGCCTCGCTGCCAGCGCAGAACTCGCTCCCCATCCAGGTCCAAGCGTCGGTCGACACCTCGAACCTCGCGACCACCGGGCGCGCAACGCTGCGACTCGAGTTCACTCCCGAGGCTGCACTCGACACTCCCTACGCCGTGCGCGTCGAGCTGCGCAGCGGCGGCCGCACCCTGCAGCGCCGCGACCACGCACCGCCGACACCGGTGACCGCTTGGCAGCCAAGAACGCCGGTCGCATACGAGCTGACGCTCTACTTCCCGCTGACGCCGAAGGCCGACGGCGCCGTCGACGTGCTGGTCGGGTTCCTCGACCAGGCAGAGGACGAAGTGACGCCGCCGTTGACGCGCTTTCGCGCCCGCGACGGCCTGGCCGAGGTGTGCGAGTTCCGCTTCCCGAAGATCACTGCCGCGGTCACCGAACAGTCCGTCGCGACGACGATCGACGCGGCCTTGGTGCTGGCGAAGTCCGACGCGCGCGCGGCGTGGGACGCGCTCGAGTTCGCGTTCCGCCGCACCGACGACTACCGCCTGAAACAGCAGTTGCAGCAGGCGCTGTTGCGAGTCGGGCGAATGCCCCCGGCACCGCTGTCGTTTGAAGAACGGGACATCGTTGCAGCGCGCATCCAAGCCGAACGCGCCCGCTACCTGCGCCAAGTCGCCGGCCGCCTCTACGACCGCGGCCAACTGCTCGGCGCACTGCTATTGCTCGACGAGGTCGGCGGCGCATTGCAGGAGGACGCTGATCGCGCAGTGCTCGGCGCACTCAATCAGGCGCAGCGCGTGACCAAAGACCGCGACGCCATCGCCGCCAAGGTGTTCGCCCTCGACAAGGCACAGCAAGCCGAAGTCAACCGACTGGCCGACGAGCACGAAGAGGAAGCCGAGCGGCTGGCATTCGGCATCCGGATGGCAACAGACAAGCAACGGCGAGCGATCGCGCGCGAGCTGGTGCGCACGATCGAGTTCACTCCCGATCTGAGCGAAGAGGCCGCCGCGGCCCGCCGCCGGATCGAACGGGAGTGGCTTGCCGACGTGCCGCCCGCCGAACGCCAGGAAGCCGACGCGGCGCTCCATCACCCCTGCTGGGACCGCACGACCCAGCGCGCCAGCCATCGCTTCATCCTGATCGGGCCCAAGAAGCTGCTCGATGGCATCCCCGCCGACAGCCTGCTCCGCTTCGATCTCGCCTACCTCTACCAAACCGACCTGTTCGGCCGCGTCCCGAACCCGCAAGGCGACCGGGTCACCGTCTACTTCAAGGAGCTGTGGGAGTTCGGCGGCGGCGTCGGTGGCGGCAAGACCATCGACGTCGGTCGCGCCGATCCGAACGCGAGCAAGCTGCGCGTCGACGGCGGCCTCTACTACCACGAACTCGGCCACTGCGTCGACGACACCAACCCGATCTACCCCGGCATGCGCGAAGGCCTGGCGGACTTCGCCGCGGCGTTTTGCTACCACGAACTCGGCCAGGTCGCCCAGGCGCGCGCGGCGATCGGCGCCGCCCGCCGCGCGTTCCTCGCCGACTATCTCGAACGCGACCTCGAATACTGGCGCATGCCCAACTACGGGCCGAGCGCCGGCTTCTTGCTGCACTTCGTGCACGAGTATGGCCGCGACGGCAGTCGCTATCAGTGGCAGCGCTATCGGCGGTTCTTCCGCGACTACCGCGCCGACCGCATCGGCGACGGCCGAACGCCG
>DRKG01000076.1 GCA_011051855.1 bacterium
GCGCGGCGTTTCGACGGCGGTCGGCTCGCCGAGCTGGCCAGGGACCCGCGCTTCGGCGAGATCGATCCGGAGCAATGCCTGTTCCTCGATACCGAGACCACCGGCCTCGCCGGCGGTGCCGGCACGGTCGTGTTCGCCTACGGGCTCGCGTTCTTCACCGCCGAGGAACTGGTGTTCGAGCAGTTGTTCCTGCGCGATTTCGGCGAGGAACCGGCGATGCTGCACCACGTGGCCCGCCGGTTGGCCGAGCACCCGGTGCCGGTCACGTTCGTCGGCAAGAGCTACGACCGCCATCGGATCGCGGCGCGGCTGGCGGTGCACAAGGTCGAGGCACCGGTGTTGACCGACCTCCACCTCGATCTCTACCACGTGATCCGGCGGCAGTTCGCGCGGCAGTGGTCCGACACGCGCCTGCGCACGGCCGAGGAACGGCTGCTCGGCTTGATTCGCCAGGACGACCTGCCGGGCAGCGAAGCGCCGGCGGCGTTCCTCGACTGGATCCGCGACCGCACCGGCCCGGTCGACCGCGTGCTCGAACACAACCGCCTGGACGTGCTGAGTCTGGTGGCGTTGTTGGGGCGGGTCGCCTCGACCTGACGACCTCGAACACTGGCTCGCTCACGCGATCTGCAAGCGTCTCGGATGGGCCATCCCCGTCTTTGCGCTGCACACGGCCAAGTGTCTTGCCTCGGGGGTCGAGCGGAAACCGCCGGGGCCGAGATGCGAGAAACCGAGCCGCCCGCCGCCCCCGGCACGCACCACCCACGCCCATGCGGCAGAAGAGCGGCCGCCTGCGGCGTCCGTTCGCTCCGCGAACAGTCGCCTTCCTTGCCCGAACGCGGATTGCACGCACCGGAGGCGCTGCTTCATGCATAGATCGGGTTGAGCGCCTGTGCAGGGGCGGTTCTTGCCGCCGCTATCCGTGACGGTTTCGGCACACGCCGGTCGGACCCGGTGGCCGCCGTGTCGCGTATCCTCGGGCCATCATGAAACGACTCCTGCTGCTGGCCGCAGCGCTGTTGCCGACCGTGTTGCCCGCTCAGGGTGGCAGGTCGGCGCAGGCGGCGGTCGAAGAACTCACGGCGGAGCTGAACCGCCAGAAGGCCGTCTATCGCGCGGCGCGCAAGGTGGTGACCGACAGCGAAGCCTACCGCGAAGCGCGCAAGGCGCGCGACAACCGGCGTATCCGCGAACTGCTGGCCGGCGTCGAACGCCCCGACAACCAAGGCCTGGCGCGGAAGGCGATGGAGCTGGCGCAGCAATACGAAGGCGACGACCGGGTGCGCCTGCTCGGCTGGGCGGCGGTGAACTGCGGTGGCGACAAGGGCATCGTCGGCGAGGTTGTCGACGTGCTCGAACGCGACCACATCGACAGTCCCGCGCTCGATGTGCTGCTCGAAAAGGCGATGGTGCTGGCGCGTCCGCTCGGCCAGCAGCGCGCCAGGACGTTCCTGGAGAAGGTCGTCGACGAGTCGCCGCACAAGCTGCCGAAGGCGTGGGCGCTCTACTGGCAGTCGGTCCTGCTGCGCCGCGGCCGCGGCCGGGGCGCTGGCGGGGGCGATCCGGCGGCGGCGGCGAAGCTGCTGGCAGAAGCCGAGAAGCTGGCCCAAGGCCACTGGCTCGCCGACAAGATCGCGGGCCCCCGGTTCAAGAAGGAGCACCTGCAGATCGGCATGGAGGCGCCGAACATCGTCGGCGAGGACCTCGACGGCGTGCCGTTCGAGCTGAAAGACTATCGCGGCAAGGTCGTGGTCCTGGACTTCTGGGGATTCTGGTGAGGCCCGTGCCGGGCCATGATCCCGCACGAGCGGTCGCTCGTGGAACGTCTGAAGGACAAGCCGTTCGCCCTGATCGGCGTCAACAGTGACGCCGACAAGGACTACTACCGCGCCGAGGCCAAGGAGATGGGCGTCACCTGGCGTTCGTTCTGGAACGGCCCGCGCGGCACCAGCGGTCCGATCTCGAGCAAGTGGGGCGTCACCGGTTGGCCGACCATCTACGTGCTCGATCACAAGGGCGTGATCCGCTTCATCGGGCCGCGCGGCGCCAAGATGGACGCAGCCGTCGACCAACTCCTGGCCGAGATGGAAGACGGCGGCGAGTAGCGGGTCGCCGCCTCCGGCGAGGCGGCAGGCCTTTTTTTGCCTGCGCGCGACGGATCGGCCGGTCGGCGACGTCTCAGTGCGGACCGACCCAAGAGAGGCATCCCGATGAAGAATCCCGCCACCGCCACCGTCCTGCTGTCCATGCTCGCGTCGCTCGTCGCCCAGGAGGCGCCGGAGAAGGCGCCGCCGCGCCTGCCCGTGCCGAACGCGGTCTCGATCACGGTTTCGATCGAGTTCGACGGCGGCTCCCTCGAACAGTTCGTCCGCCGGATCCGCCAGGCCCAGCCGAAGGCCAACATCGTGCTGGCGAGTGCCGCCACGGCGGCGCAGGTGCCGCCGATGGTGTTGCGCAACGCCGGCATCGAACAGGCGCTCGAAGGCGCCTGCATGGCGGCCGCGGCCGATTTCCGCGTGCGCGTGAAGGAGTTTCGCGGCCCGGGCGAGCCGGTCTACTCGATCGTCGCCGAACGCACCCGGGGGGCGAAGCCGGCGCCGGCGGATCGCGTCGTCCGGCGGGTGTTCTCGCTGACCAGCTTGAGCGGCGAACGTGCCCACGGCGTCAAACCGTTCCCGGTGCGCACGATCCTGTCGGCGCTCGAGGCTGTGATGAGCGACGAGCGGCATCCGCCGCGGGTGCGCTACCACGAGGATTCCGGGCTGTTGCTGGCGCGCGGAACCACGGCGCAGATCGCCACCATCGAGGAGACTCTGGTCGCACTCGAACGGGAACTGAGCCGGCAGGAACAGCGGGCCCTGCGTCGGCTGCGCGAACCGAGCGCCCGCGACCACGCCAAGTGAACGACCGGCGGTGGCACACGACCAGCAGGCCGATGCCCGCACGATCACCCGGCGGATCCGCGCCGGGGACGAGGCCGCGTTCACGCGCTTCTACGAGCTCTGGTTCGCGCCCGCACTGGCATTGGCGCGAGCGGTCAGCCGCCGCGACGAGCATTGGTGCCTCGATGTCGTGCAGGACGTGATGATGGCCGTGGCGGAACGCATTCCGGTGCTGGGCTCCGACGAACAGTTGCGCGCGTGGCTGGCGCGTTCGGTGGTGAACGCCGTGACCGACCGTGTGCGCAGCGAGCAGCGGCGCGAACGGCGCGAGCGTTGCACGGCCTCGGCTGCGGATGACCCGGCGGAGGAACCGTGGCAGCAACTCGCCGCCGATGAGCGCCGGCAGTGGCTGTTGGCCAGCGTCGCCGAGCTCTCGCTGACCGAGCGGGATCTGCTCACGGCGCGCTTTGGCGGCCTCGGGACCGTCACCGAGGTGGCTGCGCGGCTCGGCATCAGTGCCGACGCCGCCCACGGCCGGCTGCGGCGAGCGCTCGTCGGCTTGCGTCGCCGTGCGCGGGAGTGGTGGCATGGCCGTTGATCGGGCGAAGCTCTTGAGCGCGACGGCGCGTGCCCGCAAGCGGGAGATGTTGCCCGGCCTGCTGTCGGCGTTGCGCCGTCGCCGTCGTCGGCAGAAGGTGCGGGCCACGGCCTTCTTGGCCGCGGCGGCTCTCGTCGCCGCCGTGGCGGTTCGGTGGGCGTGGCTGGTCGAGGGTGCCCGGCA
>DRKG01000077.1 GCA_011051855.1 bacterium
AACCTGAAACCTCCTGATCCGTAGTCAGGTGCTCTATCCAATTGAGCTACGGGTGCGCAGTGGGGCGAGGACGCTAGCGCCCGACGCTACGCGGCGCAAGCGCTTTTCGCCGGAGGAACGCGGGCCCGGTCCACCCCTGGACCCCCCTTCGTCCGGCGGCTAACCTGCTTCGCCCGATTCGGACCCGCCGGGTCGGCAACCCCGATTCTACCCCCACTCGTCATGTCCAGCGTCGACCTCTCCCAGTACGGCATCACCGTCACCAACGTCCTGCGCAACGCCTCTCCGGCCGTGCTCTACGAGCAGGCCCTCGCGCGCGGTGACGGCGAGATCGTCAGCAACGGGGCGCTCGCAGCCCGTTCGGGGGAGAAGACCGGCCGCTCGCCGAAGGACAAGCGCATCGTCGACGAGCCGTCCACCACCGACGACATCTGGTGGGGCGACGTCAACATCAAGCTGAGCGAGAAGACCTTCGAGGTCAACAAGCGGCGCGCGATCGACTTCCTCAACACCAGAGACCAGCTCTACGTGGTCGACGGCCTCGCCGGTTGGGACGAGAAGCACCAGATCAAGGTGCGCATCATCTGCTTGAACGCCTACCACGCGCTGTTCATGCACAACATGCTGATCCGCCCCACCCCCGAGCAACTGGCGGCGTTCGGCGAACCCGACTACGTGATCTTCAACAGCGGCCTGTTCCCGGCCAACCCGCTCACCAACGAGATGTCGAGCGCAACCTCGGTCGACCTCAACTTCGCGAAGGGTGAGTTCGTCATCCTCGGCACGCAGTACGCCGGCGAGATGAAGAAGGGCGTGTTCACGATCATGAACTACCTGCTGCCGAAGAAGGGCGTCATGTCGATGCACTGCTCGGCCAACGAGGGCGCCGACGGCGACGTGTCGCTGTTCTTCGGCCTGTCGGGCACGGGCAAGACGACGCTGTCGGCCGACCCGCGCCGCAAGCTGATCGGCGACGACGAGCACGGCTGGAGCGACGACGGCGTGTTCAACATCGAGGGCGGCTGCTACGCCAAGTGCATCGACCTCAGCCAGGAGAAGGAACCGGAGATCTGGGATGCGATCCGCTACGGCTCGGTAGTCGAAAACGTCGTCTACGACCCGCACACCCGAGTCGTCGACTACGGCGACAAGTCGATCACCGAGAACACGCGCTGCAGCTACCCGGTCGAGTACATCCCCAACGTCAAGCTGCCGTGCACGGGCGGCCACCCGAAGAACGTCATCTTCCTGACCTGCGACGCGTTCGGGGTGCTGCCGCCGGTCAGCAAACTGACCCCGGAGCAGGCGATGTACCACTTCATCTCGGGCTACACGGCCAAAGTCGCCGGCACCGAGATGGGCGTGACCGAACCGGAGGCGACGTTCTCGGCGTGCTTCGGCGCGGCGTTCATGGTCTGGCACCCGGCCAAGTACGCCGAGCTGTTGGCCGACAAGATCGCCAAGAACGGCTCGCAGGCGTGGCTGGTCAACACCGGCTGGAGCGGCGGCGCCTACGGCACCGGCGCGCGCATGAGCCTCAAGTACACCCGCGCGATGCTCGACGCGATCCACGACGGCTCGCTCGACGAGGCCAAGACCGAGACCGACCCGATCTTCGGCCTCGAGGTGCCGACGGAGTGCGCCGGCGTGCCGAGCGAGATCCTGATCGCCCGCAACACCTGGGCCGACAAGAACGCCTACGACGAGAAGGCGAAGCACCTGGCATCGCTGTTCCACCAGAACTTCGCCAAGTTCGCCGACCAGGCCAGCGACGCGATCAAGAACGCCGGCCCGAAGCTGTGATCACCGGGGGGCGGCGATCGGCGCTGCCCGTTGCAGCCGGTAGAGGCCGAACTCGCTGATCGCCGGGCAGGCCGGGCCGGCGACGCGCAACCGCACGCGTTCGGCCGAGAGCGGCTCCCCGCGCCACAGACGCCGGCTGCCGATCGCCTCGCCGGCGGCGAACTCGACCCACTCGCCGTCCCGCCAGCGGTCCAGCGCCCACACCTCGACGCGCTGACCCAGCGGCAGGTACTCGCGCACGTCAACGACGTCGAACGTCACCGGCCGCGCAAACGTCGCCACCAGTGACGCCGCGGTCACCGCATCGCTCGTACACCAGTAGGTGTCGCGGTCGCCGTCGCGCACGCGCTCGGCGACGAATGCAGGACCGCGCTCGTCGGAAGCGGTGAGCTTCGCATCGGCGACGAGGTTCTGCGCGAACGTCCGGTCGAGCACCCGCCTCAGCCCCATCAGGGACTGCACGTCGCGGTGGCCGCCGGTGCCCTCCTGCCAGCGCGTCGTGCCCGGCGCCGCATGGCTCTCGCCCTGCCGCACCTGCGGCGTGTAGGTCGCCCAGCACGGATCGCCCGCGATCCCGCGTTCGTTGCCGAGCCAGCGCACGTCCGGCCCGGCATCCGAGAACACGACGCAGCCGGGCTGCAGTTCGCGCACCAAGCGCAGGATCTCGCCCCAGCCGTAGTAGCTGCCGCGATCGATGCGGCGGGTCTCGCGCGCACCGCCATAGTA
>DRKG01000078.1 GCA_011051855.1 bacterium
AGCGGCGACATCCCGGCGATCGCGTTCGCACTCGCCAAGGCGCTCGGCGTCGGCGCGGGCAACGACCTTCAGGCTGCGCTCGCCGGCCACGATCCCAAGGCGTTCGAGCACAAGGGCAAGCAGTGGTTGCCGATCGTCGCTCGCGACCTGCAGGCCAGCGCCGGCAAGTGCTTGGTGGTCGCCGGCCCGTCGCAACCGCCGGAGGTGCACGCCATCGTGCACGCGATCAACGCCAAGCTCGGCAACGTAGGCAAGACCGTGCGTTACAGCGCGCTGCCCGAAGGCATCGCCACCAACTGCACGGCGCAGTTGCAGGACCTCGCCGCCGCGATCACCGCCGGCACCTGCGAGACGCTGGTCTTCCTCGGCACCAACCCGGTGCACGACGCGCCCGCCGACCTCGAGTTCGGCAAGCTGCTCCAGGAACACAAGCCCAAGCACACCATCCACCTCGGCCTCTACGAGGACGAGACCGCCAAGCTGTGCGACTGGCACTTCCCGATGGCGCACGAGCTCGAATCGTGGGGCGACGCCCGCGCCCACGACGGCACGGTATCGCTGCAACAGCCGCTGATCGCGCCGTTGCACGGCGGCGCGTCGCCCCTCGAGTTCCTGTCGTTCCTCAACCAGGTCGACCAGGGCAACGCCGTTTGGCAGGACCTCGCCGAGAAGCGCGACACGACCTACGGCTACGAACTGGTCAAGGCCCACTGGGCCCAGGCCAGCGGCGCAGCCGACTTCGAGAACGGCTGGTGGCCGAAGGCGCTGCACGAGGGCTTCGTCGAGGGCACGGCGTTCGCCGCCGAGACTCCTGCCATCAACCCCGGCCCGATCGCGACCGCCGTGCGCGCGTGGCAGCGCCCGACCGGCATCGAGGTGGTGCTGCGCGCCTGCCCGAAGATGGCTGACGGGCGCTACGCGAACAACTCGTGGATGGTGGAGCTGCCCGACCCGCTGACCAAACTCAGTTGGGACAACGCGGCGATGATCAGCATGGCCACCGCCAAGACGCTCAGCGTGCAGAACGGCGACATGCTGACGATCACGCACGCCGGCAACGAGCTGCGCATTCCCGCGTGGATCCTGCCGGGGCACGCCGACGACAGCGTCTCGATCTTCCTCGGCTGGGGCCGCGACCTCGACGCCCACCACAAGGTTGCGCACGGCACCGGCTTCAACGCCTACCCGTTGCGCACCAGTGGGCAGCAGTGGGTGATCGACGGCGCGACCGTCGCCCGCGGCAGCGGCAGCCACCGCCTGGTCACCACCCAGGAGCACGGCACCATGGCCGGTCGCGCGCTGGTGCGCGAAAACACCGTCGCAGGCAACCGCGCCGACCCCCAGTGGGCGCCGAAGATGTCCCCGCTCGACCAGGCTGCACGCCTGCAGGACAAGACCGAGAAGGACGTCAACAAGTCGCTCTGGACCGAGCGCGGCTACGACCAGGGGCGCCACAGCCAGGACCCGCAGGTCGCCAAGTCGCCCTACCAGTGGGGCATGGTGTTCGACCTCAACGCCTGCACCGGTTGCTCGGCCTGCGTGGCCGCCTGCGTCGCGGAGAACAACATCCCGATGGTCGGCAAGATCCAGGTCGCCCGCAATCGCGAGATGTTCTGGATCCGTGCGGACCGCTACTTCAGCTCCGAAGAAGGCGACGAACTCAAGATGGCCGAGGACCCGCAGGTCTCGAACATGCCTGTGCCGTGCATGCAGTGCGAGAACGCGCCTTGCGAGTCCGTCTGCCCCGTCGCAGCGACCACACACAGCCCCGACGGCCTCAACGACATGGTCTACAACCGCTGCATCGGCACCCGCTACTGCAGCAACAACTGCCCCTACAAGGTTCGTCGCTACAACTACCTCGACTACATCGGGCACGTGCCCGAGACCAAGAAGATGGCGTTCAACCCGGACGTCACCGTGCGCTTCCGCGGCGTGATGGAGAAGTGCACCTACTGTGTGCAGCGCATCAACGGCGGACGCATCGAGGCCAAGCTGAACGGCACCAAGGTCGGTGACGGCGAAGGCAACGTGCAGGTGACCACCGCCTGCGCCCAAGCCTGCCCGACCGAGGCGATCACCTTCGGCAACATCATCGAGACCGACAGCAGGGTCGCGAAGCTCCGCGGCAGCGACCTCAACTACGGCCTCCTGTCCGAACTGAACACCAAGCCGCGCACGACCTACCTCGGCCGCGTGCGTAACCCCAACCCCGAATTGGCGAGCAAGGCCTGATCCGATGACAGCCATCCCTGTCGATCCCCAAGTCGTCGACGAGCCCGAAAACCCGCTCGTTCGCGCCCCGCTCGTCGAGAACGGGCGTTCGTTCGCGGATGTGACCGACATCATCGCTGCCCCGGCGGAAGGCAAGACGCCGCGCGGCTGGTACCTGATGTTCGGCATCTCGGTCGCGCTGCTGCTCAACCTCGGCGCGATGATCGGTTACCTGGTGTTCACCGGCGTCGGTGTCTGGGGCAACAACGTCCCGGTCGGCTGGGGCTGGCCGATCGTGAACTTCGTGTTCTGGATCGGCATCGGCCACGCCGGCACGCTGATCTCTGCCGTGCTGTTCCTGTTCCGGCAGAAGTGGCGCACGTCGATCAACCGCGCCTCCGAGGCGATGACGATCTTCGCGGTCATGGCCGCGGGCATCTTCCCGGCGATCCACGTCGGCCGCATCTGGGTGATCTACTGGGTCTTCCCGGTGCCCAACCAGATGGCGATGTGGCCCAACTTCAAGTCGCCACTGTTGTGGGACGTGTTCGCGGTCTCGACCTACTTCACGATCTCGCTGCTGTTCTGGTTCGTCGGCCTGATCCCCGACCTCGCGACCTTCCGGGACCGCGCCGCCAAGGCCGGCCGCACGGTCGCCGCCCGCATCTACGGCGTCTTCTCGTTCGGCTGGCACGGCTCCAACCGCCACTGGATGCACTACGAGAAGGCCTACCTCATCCTCGCCGGCCTCAGCACCCCGCTGGTGCTGTCGGTGCACTCGATCGTGTCGTTCGACTTCGCGGTGTCGCTGCTTCCCGGCTGGCACACCACGATCTTCCCGCCCTACTTCGTCGCGGGCGCCATCTTCTCGGGCTTCGGCATGGTGCTGACCCTGATGATCCCGGCGCGCAAGTGGCTCGGCCTGCACGACCTGATCACGCTCAACCACCTCGACAACATCGCCAAGATCCTCCTGCTGACCGGCACGATGGTCGGCTACGCCTACGGGATGGAGTTCTTCATCGCGTGGTACAGCGGTGTCGAATACGAGCAGTTCGCGTTCATCAACCGCGCGTTCGGGCAGTTTGGCTGGGCCTACTGGATCATGATCACCTGCAACGTGATCAGCCCGCAGTTCTTCTGGTTCCGCCAGTTGCGACGCAACCCGACGGTGCTGTTCATCATCTCGATCTTCGTCAACATCGGGATGTGGTTCGAGCGCTTCGTGATCACGGTGACCTCGCTGGCCAACGACTTCTTGCCATCGAGCTGGGCGACCTTCAGCCCGACCCTCGTCGACATCCTGACCTACGCCGGCTCGTTCGGCCTGTTCTTCACGATGTTCCTGCTGTTCTGCCGCTTCCTGCCGATCCTGGCGATCAGCGAAGTCAAGGGCGTCATGCCCGAGGCCAACCCTCACGCCTCCAGCTCCGCTGGCGGCCATGACAACCACTGATCGCATCCCTCAGATGACCACCACAACTGCTACCTGGGGCGTCGTCGCGGAGTTCGAATCCGCCGCGGCGGTCTACCACGCGGCCGAGAAGCTGACGGAAGCCGGCTACACGCGCACCGATGCGCACACGCCCTTCCCGGTGCACGGCATCGACCAGAAGCTCAACCACCGCGAGTCGAGCCTCGGTTGGATCGTCGTGTGCTGCGGCTTCACCGGCATCTGCCTGGCGCAGGCGATGATGTATTGGATGAACGCCGTCGACTACCCGATCTGGGTCTCCGGCAAGCTGCCCTACGCCTGGCCGTCGACGATCCCGATCACCTTCGAGTTGATGGTCCTGCTCAGCGGCCTCGGCGCGGTGTTCGGCATGTTCGCCCTCAACAAGCTGCCGCGCCTGCACCACCCGATCTTTGCGCACAGCACCTTCCACCGCGTGACCGACGACCGTTTCTTCCTGTCGGTCGAAGCGACCGACCCCAAGTTCGACAGCTCCGCGACGCCGCAATTCCTGCAGAGCATCGGCGGCACCAACGTCGAGATCATCAAGGACTGAATGACCATGTTGTCCCGCAAGTTCTCCACGCCGCTGGCGCCGCTCGGCCTGCTCCTGTGCCTGGCAACGCTGGCCGCCTGCGATCTCGAGTCGTTCCGCGGTTTCCCGTCCGACAAGCCGCCGATCCACCCGGTGCTCGACATGGACTTCCAGCCGAAGGTGCGCGCGCAGTCGAAGTCCGACTTCGCAGGCTTCGCGGATCACCGCGGCGCACGCCGCCCGGTGTCCGACGCCTTCGGCAACACGCTGGTGGTTGCGCGCGGCAGCCTGCCGGACCCGGCGCTGTCGAACCGCGACGCCAACGGCCAATACGTGACCAAGAACCCGTTGCCGCTGAGCTACAAGTTCCACGTGCGCGGCCGCGAGATGTCGACCATCGACCGCGGCCAGGAGCTCTTCGAGATCCACTGCGCGCCGTGCCACGGTCTCAGCGGCCGCGGTGGTAGCGGCCCCGCCGCCCACGGCACCGTCGGTCGCTCGTGGCTCATCAAGATCCCGAACTTCCACTTCAGCGCCAAGGAAGGTGCCGACAACCGCGTCGCGAACATGCCCGACGGCGAATACTTCGAGACCATCACCACCGGCAAGGGCACGACCATGCCCCCCTACGGTGCCCGCATCGAAGTCGCCGAACGTTGGGCGATCGTGCACTACGTCCGCGCTCTCCAGTCTCTGTCCAAGTAACCCTGGCTCTGTCCAAGTAGCACCGGCCACAGCAATGACCGCCACCGCCACTCCCCAGACTGCCGTGAGCCTGCAACAGCTCGCGCCGCAGATCACGCCGAAGGTCAAGGACGGCGACCTCGCAACCGCCCAGATGGGCCTGATCGTCGCGGGCGCCGCGCTGATCGGCGTCTCCTGGTTTCTGACCGACCACTTCTTCCTGTCGTATCTGGTCGGCTACATGGGCGTGCTCGGCATCGTGCTCGGCGCGCTGTTCTTCGTGATGGTCCAGCACATCACGCGCGCCGGCTGGAGCGTGTCGGTGCGCCGCTTGGCCGAGAACATCGCCTGGACGCTGCCGGTGATGCTGGCACTGTTCGTTCCGATCCTCATCGGCTTCGACGACATCTACGGGCATTGGACCCACGCCGATCCGAGCGACCACGTGATCGCCGGCAAGTCCGGCTACCTGAACAAGACCTTCTTCTTCGTGCGGGTCGCGGTCTACTTCGCCATCTGGACCGCTCTCGCGTGGTACTTCCGCAGCAACTCGATCAAGCAGGACGAAACCGGCGACCCCCGGGCGAGCCTGAAGATGTCGAAGCTCGCGGCCCCCGGCCTGTTCGTGTTCGCGCTCTCGATCACCTTCGCGGCGTTCGATTGGATCATGTCCATCGACCCCCACTGGTTCTCGACGATCTTCGGCGTCACCTACTTCGCCGGCGCGTTCATGTCCTTCCTCGGCTTCGCCACGGTGTTCCTCATCTGGCTCGGCAAGAAGGGCTACTACCGGGACGCCATCAACACCGAGCACTACCACGACCTCGGCAAGCTCATGTGGGCGTTCATGGTCTTCTGGACCTACACCAACTTCAGCCAATACATGCTGATCTGGTACGCGAACCTTCCCGAGG
This sequence comes from bacterium, assembly GCA_011051855.1. Lineage (GTDB taxonomy): Bacteria > Planctomycetota > UBA1135 > UBA1135 > UBA2386. The sequence goes on from DRKG01000078.1 coordinate 5,801, forward strand.
AGACGTCGTGGTTCCAGTACCGCCTGCACGACGGCTGGGGTGCGGTCGGCACGATCTTGATCTTCGGTCACTTCTTGTTCCCGTTCGTGTTCCTGATGTCCCGCCACATGAAGCGCAACAAGCTGGTCCTGCCGATCGGCGCTGCCTTCATGCTGCTCATGCACTGCATCGACATGCAGTACCTGATCCTGCCGTCCGGGCTGCACGGCCACGTCACCGAGCACTCTGGTGAGCATGCGGCCGAGCATGCCGGTGAACACGCCCACGGTTTCGCGGCCGAGTTCGGCGAGTATCTCGGCACCATCGACGCGAGCGACATCCTGTGCTACCTGGGCTTCCTCGCCCTGATCACCGGCGTGACGATGCTGCACGTGCGCCGCACCAACCTCATTCCGCTGCGCGATCCGCGCCTCGGCGAATCCCTCAACTTCCACAACATCTGAGCCATGGACCACGCACCCGGCGCCACCCACGAAGCCGTCCCGCTCGACCCCGAAAACGACATCGACGCCAAGTCGGCCGTTCGCTGGGTCGTCGGCGGCGCAATCGCGTTGTTCGTCTCCCTCTGGCTGATGGTCCCGATCTTCATCCAGGTCCAGGACCGCGAGATCCAGAAGAAGGTCAACCTCGCGCCCAACCAGCGCTTCGATGAGATCTACGCCGGCGAGAAGCAGTTTCTCGACGGCGACAACCCGACCAAGAAGAGCATCCAGAGCGTCGTCGACAGCCTGCGTCGCTGACCGCCCGCATCCCACCTTCCCGCCTCACGACTCCGATGAGCCGTTTCGCCAAGCTCCTGCTGACCGCCGCCGTGCTGAGCCCGATCGGGCTCGCACAGGGTGCCGGCCACAGCGCCTCACGTGATCTCCAGGTCACCGATGAGGCCGCAGCACAGCTCGACTCGATCGGCAACGTCATCGACCGCAGTCTCGAGTTCGTCGACGAACGCGGCTATCCGTTCAAGCTCGAGCAGCTCTTCCCTGGCGAACAGCCGGTCGTGCTGATGCTCGGCTACTACAGTTGCCCAGCGATGTGTGGCCAAGTGCTCGACGCCACCTTCCAGGCCCTGAACGGCGTCGACCTGCAACCCGGCGAAGACTACCGGATCCTCAGCGTTTCCATCGATCCCAAGGAAACCCACGAGACCGCCGCCAGCCGCAAGGTGAACTTCCTGCCGCGCCTGCTGAAGACCGGCGTCGACGAAGCTTGGCATCTGTTGGTCGGCACCGCCGAGAATACCCGCGCGCTCGCCGACAGCGTCGGTTTCCAATACTACTGGTCCGAGGCGACCAAGCAGTTCGCGCACCCACCGTCGCTGATCTTCCTGACGCCCGCGGGCAAGGTCAGCCGCGTCATCGTCAACACCTACTTCGAGCCCGAAGACCTCCGCCTCGCCTTGGTCGAGGCCAGCGAAGGCCGGCTCGGCGACTTCTGGGACCGCGTCAAGCTCAACTGCCTGACCTTCGATCCCACCACCAACTCCTATTCCCTTGCCGCGATGACGCTGATGCGCATCGGCGGCGCCATCACCGTCGTCGTGCTCGCGGCGATGATCTGGATCATGCTGCGCCGCGAGCGCCAGAAGGCACGATCCCAAGCTTCTCCCGATTCCATCCCGACCGATCCCGATCCGGCCCGACCCGAAGCCGGTAGGATCGCCTGATCCGAGTGCAGCCGTGATCCACTACCTGATCCAAGACCCACCGCAGGACCCGCCGAAGTGGGACGGGGTTCCCGCCCCCGACATCGACCAGTTCGGCCAGTTCCCCAAGCTGGCCAGCACGTTCCACGACGTCGACGGACTGTTCTACTTCACCTATGCGGTCTGCATCTTCTTCTTCGTCTTGATCACGGGCGTGCTGCTCTACTCGGTGGTCGCCCACCGACGGAAGACCTGGGACCAGAAGCCGCTGTCGAACGTGACCCACAACACCCCGCTCGAGGTGGTGTGGACGCTGATCCCGCTGGTCTTGGTGATGATCATGTTCGCCTGGGGCTTCAAGGGCTCGCTCGACATGACCGTCGTGCCGCACGAAGCGCACCTGAACACCTACAAGGCGACTGCCAAGCAGTGGAGTTGGCAGTTCACCTACCCCGACGGCACGACCAGCTACGACGAGGTATGGGTCGAAGCCGGCAAGCCGGTGCAGTTCATCCTCGAATCGAAGGACGTGCTGCACGCGTTCTACGTGCCGGCGATGCGCGTCAAGCGCGACGTCGTGCCGGGCCGTTACCAGAGCGCTTGGTTCGAACCGCACTTCACCAAGGAGTTTGCCGAAGGTGAGCCGCGGGAGCAGACCTTCCACCTGTTCTGCGCCGAATACTGCGGCCTCGACCACTCGCGCATGTATGCGAAGGTCCACGTCGTCGACGCCGAGACGATGGCCAAGACACCGTGGAACCTGGTGCCGAAACCCGAGGATCCGATCGAGGACAAGATCGCCTACGGCAAGCAATTCGCGAATGCACAGTGCTTGAGCTGCCACTCCACCAACGGCGCACCCGGCGTCGGTCCCACTTGGAAGGGCCTGTTCACCAAGGATGCCGACGGCAACTACGTCGGCCGCCAACGCGACGTGCTCGAAGGCGGTCAGAAGAAGACCATCACCGTCGACGACGCCTACATCCTGGAGTCCATCAAGGAGCCGATGAAGAAGCTCGCCGCCGAGTTCCCCAACGGCGGCATGTCGAACTTCGACTCGCTCAAGGACGACGAAGCCCGCCTCGCGTGCATCCTCGCCTACATCAAGTCCCTGGCCGACAACTGAGCTACCTCAGCCATGACCACCAACACCCCAGCCGTCGCGACCGCAACACCCGAGACCCAGGCACCGCGCGAGACCTACCTCAACTGCTCCAGCGGCTTCATGTCCTGGGCCGGCACGCTTGACCACAAGCGTATCGGCATCATGTACCTGGTCGGCGTGGGGATCGCATTCCTCGCCGGCGGCCTGTTCGCGTTGCTCGTGCGCCTGCACCTGTGGGAGCCCGAGGGCCTCCTGTTCAGCAACCTGGACTACAACCAGGTCTTCACGCTGCACGGCGCCTTCATGGTGTTCCTGTTCGTGATCCCGGCCATTCCAGGCTCGATCGGCAACATGGTGCTGCCGCTGATGGTCGGCGCGAAAGACGTCGCCCTGCCGCGACTGAACCTGCTGTCCTTCTACCTGTGGCTGACCGGCGCCATCCTCGCGACGCTGGCGATCGTTCTCGGGGGCTTCGACACCGGTTGGACCTTCTACGCGCCCTATTCGCTCTACACCGACAAGGCGGTGGTCACCATCGGCCTGGCGGTGTTCGTGCTCGGCTTCAGCTCGATCTTCACCGGGCTGAACTTCATCGTCACCGTGCACAAGCTGCGCGCACCGGGCATGACTTGGTTCCGCATGCCGCTGATGGTCTGGGCGCTGTATTCGACGTCGATCCTCCAGGTATTGGCGACGCCGGTGCTCGGCATCACCGTCTTGTTGGTCGCCTTCGAACGCCTCTACCACATCGGTATCTTCGATCCACGCCTCGGTGGTGACCCGGTGCTGTTCGAGCACTTCTTCTGGTTCTACAGCCACCCGGCCGTCTACATCATGGTGCTGCCGGCCTTCGGCATCATCAGTGAGCTGGTCTCCGTGCACAGCCGCAAGCCGCTGTTCGGCTACAAGCTGATCGCGTTCTCGTCGCTGGCGATCGCGATCATCAGCTTCCTGGTTTGGGGCCACCACATGTTCACGTCGGGTCAGTCGACCTACGCGATGTTCGCGTTCAGCTTCCTGACCTTCTTCGTGGCCATCCCGACCGCGATCAAGGAGTTCTCCTGGGTCGCCACGGTGTGGAAGGGCTCGGTCGCGCTGAACTCGCCGATGCTCTACGCCCTGGCGTTTCTGATCATCTTCGCGATCGGCGGCCTCACTGGCGTGATCCTCGGCACGCTGAACGTCAACCTCCACCTGCACGACACCTACTTCGTGGTCGCCCACTTCCACTACGTGATGATGGGCTCGATCTCGCTGGCGTTCTTCGCTGGCCTGCACCACTGGTGGCCGAAGATGTTCGGCAAGATGTACAGCGAGACACTGGCCAAGATCGCCTGTCTGATCATCTTCGTCGGCTTCAACATGACGTTCATCCCGCAGTTCATCATGGGCAGCCGGGGCATGCCGCGTCGCTACGCCACCTACGTGCCGGAGTTCGAACCCTTCCACCAGGCATCCACGATCGGCGCCATCATCCTCGGTTGCGGCGTCGCGCTGATGGTCTTCTACCTGCTGCAGTCGCTGCTCAGCGGCAAGAAGGCCAAGGAGAACCAGTGGGGGGGCGTCACCCTCGATTGGCACACTCCGACACCGCCGCCCCACCTGAACTTCGACCACGAGCCGAAGGTGGTCCACGAGGTCTACGACTACTCCACGCTCGACTACGAGTCGATGCAGCGTGACGCCACCTGATTCGTCCGCGATCGCCCAGAACTGCATTCCACGCACAGGACCGTTTCCATGAGTCACGATGATCACCACGCGGTAGTCGTCCCGGCCCCCGGACCGGAGTTCGTCCCGCACGAGGTGGCACACCACTTCTCCACGCCGGTGCAGGAGTTCCAGTCCGGCAAACTCGGGTTCTGGCTGTTCCTGGCCACCGAGATCCTGCTCTTCGGCGGGCTGTTCGCGGCCTACTTCTACTTCCACGAGGTCTATCCCGAGACGTTCCGCGTCGGCGGCCAGCAGCTCGACTGGCGGCTCGGCGCGCTGAACACGTCCGTGCTGCTGCTCAGCTCGTGGACCATGGCGATGGGCGTGCGCTCGGCGCAGACCAGTCAGAAGTCCAAGACCTTGATGTTCCTGGGATTGACCGTGCTCGGCGCGGCGATCTTCATGGTCATCAAGTTCTTCGAGTACAAGGCCAAGAACGAGCACGGTCTGATCGTGTTCTCCGAGCTGTTCCGTCCGTTCATCGAGAACCCCGACGGCACCGGCTCCCTGGCATGGTTCCAGGACTACCACGGCGTGATGGCCGGCGTGCCCCATGGCCACATGTTCTTCGCCATCTACCTGACGATGACTGCGATCCACGGTCTGCACGTCGTCATCGGCGCCGGCCTCATCATCTGGATCATGTTCGGCACCGCCAAGGGCCGCTTCCATGCCGGCTACTTCATGCCGGTCGACCTGGTCGGCCTCTACTGGCACTTGGTCGACCTGATCTGGATCTTCCTGTTCCCCCTGCTCTACCTGGTGCCCTGATGTCCGACACCGCTACTGCAACCGACGCCCACGACGCCCACGGGCACGGCGAACTGGAGATGGGCCACATCCACGTCTCCAGCGCTGCGATGTTCTTCAAGGTGCTGGTCGCGCTGCTCTTCCTGACGTTCATCACCGTGGCCGTGTCGCGCTTCGACTTCGGCTCGATGAACATGCTGATCGCGATGGCCATCGCCTGCGTCAAGGCGTCGCTCGTCATCGCCTTCTTCATGCACGTCAAGTGGGATACCGCGATCAACAAGATCGTGTTTCTCGGTTCCTTCCTGTTCCTCGCACTGCTGTTCGTGTTCACGCTCGCCGACCTGTTGACGCGGCGCCTCGACCACGAAATGCACACGATCAAGTCGCCCGTCGACAAGGAATGGGTCCAGCCGAAGCCGCAAGCCGACGGGAACCACTAAGCTGCACGCCGCCTACCTGCATTCCCGTCAGCCTGCCGATGCGCGGATCGCTCTGTGGTCCGACGACGGCCTCGACGCCCTGCGATCCGAACTGCCGGCTGCGCTGCAGGCCGTCGCGGCCCAGATCGATGCGCAGATCCTGCTGCCCACCGAAGAGGCGTCGCTGCGGCCGCTGACGAAGCTGCCCGACTCGGAAAACGAAGAGGAGCGCAGCCCGTCGCGCATCGCCCCGGCTTTGTGGACGATTCCTGCCCTCGGGATCCCGCTCGAAGAGGCGGTGCCGTGGCTGGCATCGCTCGACCTGCCGACCCTGCCGGCCGACCTGCGCTGCTTGGCCGCTACCAGCCGACTGGCGCAGACGATGATCGCCCGCGGCGAGTTCGCCCCAGCACCTCGCGGCGTGCTGCAGTTCGTGCCGTTCTGGACCGAACGCACCCAGTGGGTGCTCGCGGCCCTTGCCGATCTCGTGCCCGGCATGTTGTGCACGGCGCGTTTCGCGGTTCCGGATGACCCGGTCTACGCGGTCACGCCGCGCAACCTGCTGGTCAGCTTCCTCGGTCACGCCCTCGACCGCTTGGCCACGACCACCGACACCAAGCCGCAGCACGAAACCGCAGAACGGCTACCGCGCGAGTTCTGGCAGACTCCGATGTCGCCGGTGCTCGAGATCCTGGTGCCGGACCAGCCGCTCGAAGAGGGCATCCCGTGGGGGTTGTCGATTCTGGTGCGGCCAGTGCCCGGCATCGCCTACACCGAGACCATCGAGAGTCTGCACCAGCGCATGCAGGCGTCGCCGTTCCGCAACGAGATTGCCGGTGAGAGCGTGCACCGTGTCGAAGACACCCTCGACCGGGTTGCCGAGAAGCTGCCCGCGCTCCGCCGGGCGCGCAACCTCAGCGACGGCCGCGCCAGCCTGACGCGGCAGGAACTCGACCAGATCCTCGACCACATCCCGCTGCTCGAGAGCGAAGGGTTTGAGATCACCCTGCCCGGCGTCGAAGCGATGCAACGGTTGTCGGCGCGCGTCGCCATCGTCGAAGGCAACAGCCAGGACGGGGACCCGCGACCCTGGTTCGAGTTCCGCTGGAGCCTCGCACTCGGCGACAAGGAGCTCAACCAGCAGCAGTTCGAGCAGCTCGTCGACGCCAAGACGCCGCTGGTCTTCATCGACCGCCGTCCGGTGCTGCTGTCGCCCAAGGACCGCGAGGCGCTGAAGGACTTCAAGAAGCGCATGCTCGACGGCGGCGAGCGCATCAGCTTCTTCGAGGCGTTGCGATTGCGCCTCGGTGGGGCATCCCACTTGCACGGCCTGGCGATGGAGTCGATCGCCAGCACCCCGCGCCTCGAAAACCTACTGCAGAACCTGGAGAAGGCGCGTTCCGTCGAGAACCGCCCGGTGCCCGAGAACTTCGTCGGCGAGCTGCGGCCCTACCAGGGGCGCGGGCACGCCTGGATGCACTTCCTCGTCGACCAGGGTTTCGGCGCCTGCCTTGCGGACGACATGGGTCTGGGCAAGACCATCCAGGCGATCACGGTCATGCTCGACTGGCGCAAGCAGCGCAACAGCAAGCAGGCGATCCTGATCGTGTGCCCGGTGTCGGTGCTCGGCAACTGGCGCCGCGAACTCAACCGGTTCGCGCCCGATCTGCGGGTAGCCCTGCACCACGGCAAAGGCCGCGCCGGCACCATCGCCGAGTTCAACGACGTGCTCAGTGAAAACGACGTCGTGCTGACCAGCTACAACCTGCTGCAGCGCGACGAAGAGATGATGCTCGAAGTGACCTTCGATGGCGTGGTGCTCGACGAAGCCCAGAACATCAAGAACCCGACTACGCGCCAATCACGGGTCGCGCGCCAGCTGAAGGGACACTTCCGACTGGCCCTGACCGGCACGCCGCTCGAAAACCGTCCGCTCGACCTGTGGTCGATCATGGACTTCCTCAACGAAGGTCTGCTCGGCTCGCGCACGCAGTTCACGCAAACGCTCGAGCATCCGATCGTCAAGCAGCGGCGGCAGGGCTCGATGAACGCACTGGCGCGGTTGGTGCGCCCGTTCGTGCTGCGCCGCCTCAAGACCGACCCGGAGATCGTAGCAGACCTGCCGGAGAAGACCGAACAGATCGTCACCGCGACCCTCAGTCGCGAGCAGGCCATCCTCTACGAATCCGTCGTGCGCAAGGGCATGCAGGAGGTCGAGAAGGCCGGCGAAGGCATCCAACGCCGCGGCGCGATCCTGACCACCCTGCTGCGCTTGAAGCAGGTCTGCAACCACCCGGCCCACTACCTGATGGACGGCAGCTCCCTGCCGAGCCGCTCGGGCAAGCTGGACCTGCTGACCGAGATGATTCAGGAGGCCGGCGAAGAGGGCGACCGCTGCCTGATCTTCACCCAGTTCAAGGAGATGGGTTCGCTGCTCAAGACCCACTTCGAGAACGTCTACGGCCAAACGGTGCTGTTCCTGCACGGCGGCATTCCGCAAAAGGAGCGCGACCGCATGGTCACCGACTTCCAGGAGGCACGCCCCGATGGCCCGCGGCTGTTCGTGCTGTCGTTGAAGGCAGGCGGCACCGGTCTCAATCTGACCGCTGCCAGCCGCGTCTTCCACTTCGATCGCTGGTGGAATCCGGCGGTCGAAGACCAGGCGACCGACCGTGCGTTCCGCATCGGTCAGAAGCGCAACGTGTTCGTGCACAAGTTCGTCTGCAGCGGCACGCTCGAAGAGCGCATCCAGCAGATGCTCGACCGCAAGCGCGAGGTCGCCGACGGGCTGCTCGCCGCCGGCGAGAACTGGATCACGGAACTCAGCAACGACGATCTCAAGCGCCTGCTCACACTCGATCGCAAGGAGGCACTGGCGTGACAACCTCCGGCGAACGCAAGTCGATCTCGCTTGGCGAGCGGTGGCGGCGCGAGGCGACGCGCGACATCGACGACCAGCGGCTGGCTGCGGCGCTCGAGGCGCTACCTTCGATCCGCAAGCCGATGGTGCGCATCATGGCGGGCGGCATCCGCGCCGAGATGGAAGGGGCAATGGGCTCGATCCACG
>DRKG01000079.1 GCA_011051855.1 bacterium
CGGGCCGCCACGGCGAGATGCACTACCTCGCGCGCAACCGGGACCGCATCCTGACGCCGGCGAAGTGGCGCGCCGGCGTGCGCTCGACGATCGCGCTGGCGATCGACTACGGCGGGCCGGCAGTCGAGCTACCCGAAGGCGGCCGGGTCGCCCGCTACGCCGCCCCGCGCGACTACCACCGCTGGCTCAAGAACCGCGTGTTCAAGCTGCGCGAAACCCTCGAACGCGCCGGGCTCGCGCGCGGCTCGATGAACGGCGGCACCGACGCGGTCCCCGTGCTCGAACGCGCGCTGGCCGCACGCGCCGGCGTCGGATTCTTGGCGAAGAGCGCGATGGTGATCTCGCCGACGCACGGCCCCTACCTGCAACTGGCCGAACTGCTGACCGCCGAAGACCTGCCGCCCGACCCGCCCGCGACCGGCACCTGCGGTTCGTGCACCGCCTGCCTCGACACCTGCCCGACCGGTGCGATCACCGCGCCGTTCGAGGTCGATGCCCGCCGCTGCATCAGCTACACCACCATCGAGCACCGTGGCTTCTTTGCCCCCGAACTGCGCCAAGCACAAGGCGAGTGGCTGTTCGGTTGCGACGTCTGCCTGGAGGTATGCCCGTTCACCAGCAAGAGCGCGCGGCGCAGGCTCCGCGGCGACGACCGCCCCGCTGATCTGCGCCCCCACGAGATCGTCGAGACGTGGACGCTCGTCGACGTGCTGACAATGGACGAGGACCGCTACCAGCACGAGTTCGTCGGCACTGCGATGCGCCGGGCGAAGCGCTCCGGCCTGCGCCGCAACGCCGCCATCGTGCTCGGCAACCGCGGCGACCCGGCGGCGCTGCCGGCGTTGCTCACGGCGCTCACCGACCCGGATCCGGTCGTGCGCGGACACGCGGCGTGGGCAATCGGGCGCATCGACGAGCGGCACCCGGCACTGGCGCGCGCGCTCGCCACCGAGACGGAAGCGGCGGTGCAGGCGGAACTGCGCGCGGCGATGTCGTAGCCCCGACTCTTGGTCCGCGCGATGCGACCGTCGCGGCGATGCGACGATCGCGCGCAGGCGACGATGGCATCGGAGCCGCGCGCAACACGGCGTCACCCGGTCGGTGCGGACCGTCGCGCCGGCGCAACGCAGCCGCCGCAATCGCCGCCCCGGACGGATCCCGGCAGGGTGCGCCGTTCGCCCCATGCCGTGGCCCCTTCGCGACTCCGTGTCGGCTCTTTCGACACTTGGCAAGCCACTTGCTCTTCAGCGTGCGTGACCAACGACCGCCGCAACCAGGACTTCTCGACCATGGGCAACACCGAGTTCTACAACGAGCAGAAGTGGTGCGAGCACTGCCAGAGCTACGTGCGCTTCCTGATGAGCGTCAACCACTCCTACTGCATCGAGTGCGGCGGCCGCGTGCGCCTGTTCAGCCGCAGCGACAAGGAGCGCTTCCAGGACACCGTGCAGCGGCACAAGTGGCAGGCCAGCTAGGTATTCCGCGCATCTGCCGCCACACACCCGACGACCTCGAGATACCCTTCTCCGCCCTCGGGCGCCCGACAACCTGATCCCCGTGAACGACCTGCCGGCCACCTCCCGGCAGGTCGCTTGCGTTTGGCGGCCACGCTCCGCATCCTGGTCGGCCCTTTCTCCCACGCGACCGCCAGGATCCCCAGTGAAGCTGTCCGATTTCCGCAACGAACCGTTCACCGATTTCTCCCAGCCCGACAACCGGCAGGCATTCGAAGCCGCACTGCACAAAGTCCGGGACGAAGTGCTCGGCCGCACCTGGCCGTGCTGGATCGGCGGCGAGGAAGTGCGCGGCGAGCGCACGTTCGAGAGCTGCGACCCGGGCGAGCTGACCCACCTGATCGGCAACTACCAGTTGCTCGGCGAGGCCGAAGCCGCGGTCGCAGTCGAGAAGGCGCACGCGGCGTTCCCCGAGTGGGCGGCCACGCCCGTGGAACAGCGCGCCGAGATCTTCATGCGGGCGGCGCAGCGGCTGCGCGAACGCAAGCACGAGTTCTCGGCGATACTCTGCTACGAGGTAGGCAAGTCATGGGCCGAGGCCGACGCCGACACCGCCGAGTGCATCGACTTCATGGAGTACTACGCCGGCCAGGCACTCGAAGTCAGCCAGCCGCAGCCGGTGACGCCGGTCGCCGGCGAACGCAACCAGATGATCTACATCCCGCTCGGCGTCGGCGTGATCATCCCGCCGTGGAACTTCCCACTGGCGATCATGGCGGGCATGACGTCGGCGGCGCTCTTGGCCGGCAATACCGCGGTGGTCAAGCCGGCCGGCCAGTCGCCGGGCATCGCCGCTCTGTGGGTCGAACTGATGTACGAATGCGGCCTGCCCAAGCAGGTGCTGAACTTCGTCACCGGCCCCGGCAAGGTCATCGGCGCGGCGATGGTGCAACACCCGCTGACGCGCTTCGTGTCGTTCACCGGCAGTCGCGAGGTAGGGTTGTGGATCTACGAGCAGATCGCCAAGACGCAGCCCGGCCAGAAGTGGATGAAGCGCCTGATCGCCGAAATGGGCGGCAAGGACGGCATCCTGGTCGACAAGGACTGCGACCTCGACGCGGCCGTCGGCGCCGTCGTCGGCTCGGCGTTCGGCTACCAGGGGCAAAAGTGCTCCGCGTGCAGTCGCGCGATCGTGCACCAGGACATCTACGACGAGTTCAAGGCAAAGCTGCTGCCGAAGGTCGAGGCGATCGAATGCCACCATCCGAGCGGCTATGGCAACAACTTCGGACCGATGATCGACCCGGACGCCAAGAAGAAGACGCTCGACTACATCGAGATCGGCAAGCGGGAGGGCAGGCTGCTGGTCGGCGGTGACACCGGCCCGAGCAACGGCCACTACGTGAACGCGACGGTGTTCGAAGGCATCGCGCCGGATGCCCGCCTCGCGCAGGAGGAGATCTTCGGTCCGGTGCTGGCACTCATCAAGGTGAAGGACTTCGACGAAGGCCTCGCGGTCGCGAACAACACCGACTACGGGCTGACCGGCTCGGTGTTCACCGACGACCCCGCCCACAAGGATCGCGCCGCCCGCGAGTTCCACGTCGGCAACTTCTACATCAACCGCAAGTGCACGGGAGCTCTCGTCGGGGCCCATCCGTTCGGCGGCTTCAACATGTCGGGCACCGACAGCAAGGCCGGCGGCCCCGACTACCTGCTGCAGTTCCTGCAGGCCAAGACGATCTCCGAGAAGATCCAGTAGCGGGGCCCCAACCCGCACCGCCGGTCCCGCAGCATCGGTGGCCGCATCACCGATGGCGGGTTGCGGGCGGCCGCGGAGGTGCCGAAGATCGCGAGCAATGATCGCAAGCGCCCGCACCGTCTTCGCCTTCCTGCTCGCGGCGGGTTCGTTCGCCGCCGCGCAGCAGCGCCGCCCGCTGCTGGGACGCGTCGTCGACGCCGACGGCAACCGCTTGGCGAACGTCACCGTAAACTGCGCGCTCACGCCTCCCGGGGAGCGTCGCAACCGGGCGATCGAAAACCTGACCGGAACCACCGACGAGCGCGGCCGCTTCCGTTTCCAGGTCTACCCGTGCACGACCTACCGCCTGTGGGCGATCGGGGCGGCCGGCGAAGACGGCAAGCGTGCCACCAGCGCGCTGCAGTCCGCTGCGGCCGGCGCACCGTTCGAGCTGCGCGCGACCGAACACATCCCGGCGATCAGTCTGACGGTGTCGGGCGTGAAGGAATGGCTCGATCGCTGGCCGCTGAAGTTGCGACTGGCCCCTCGTGGGATCGAAGTGCCCGGGAAGGCGCTGCCGCTCGCCGATGACGGCACCTGCGCGCTGCCCCCGCTACCTCTCGGGCGCACGGCGATCGACATACTCGACAAGGACGACAACCCGATCTACTCGATCAGCGTCTCCAGTGGCGGATCGCAGCTCAAGATCACCCTGCCGCCACCGTGCGAGGTCCCGATGCGAGTCGTCGACTCCAACGGCAAACCGGTCGCCGGGGCACGCATCCGCCAGCGACTGGCCGGCGGCTGGTTCGGCAGCGACGGCCTCACGGTCGGCGTCCCCGCTCGCGAACTGTGGCGCGATCTCGGTCGCACCGACGCCGACGGCAGACTCGCGGCGCGCATCTCCTATCGCCATGACCCGTTCCAGAACACGAACTGGCAACGGCTCCTGTTCCTCGCCGACAAGGACGGCTACACCGTCAGCCACTCGGGCTTCACCGACAATCCCTACATCGACGGCAAGGAAGTCGAACGGGAAGGGCTCGAAGAGCTGCGGTTCACGCTGCAGCCGTCACGGCCGTTCACCGGCCGGATCCTGGTCGGCGACGACGCTGGACTCGCCAACCAGCCGGTCATC
>DRKG01000080.1 GCA_011051855.1 bacterium
GCAGGCGAACTGCCGGGCTTGTGTGTCTGATCGCCGCCATATTGGTCGCGCCAGCCCGGGTGGGCATGGTCCAGATAGGGTGGGTCTGACCCAAGAGGCAGCGAACCATGAACAGCCCGTTCAACATCAACACTCTCAACAGCACCGGCGGCATCGGCGTACTCGGCTCCAAGCAGGCCACGTATGGCGACAACCAGTTCTTGCAACTGCTGACCGAGCAACTGCGCAACCAGACGCCGTTCGAGCCGGTCGACAGCGAGAGCTTCAACACGCAGATGGCGAGCTACTCCAACATGGAGGAGCAGAAGGAGCTCAACGCCAACCTGCTGAAGCTGCTCGATTACCAGGGCGTGCTCGCCCGCTCCCAGGGTCTCAGCCAGGGCAGCGCATTGCTCGGCAAGGAAGTCCAGTTCGCCGACGACGAAGGCAATACCGGCAGCGACACCGTGCAGTCGGTGTTCGTCGCCGAGTCCGGAGACGTGCAACTGCGCCTCGCCAGTGGCGCCGAGATCGACCTGCGCCAGGTGCTCGGCATCGCGCAGCCGTCCGCCCAGTGATCGCCGCATCCAACCAACCACCGAAGAGGAACCACTAGATGGTCAGCACCGCGCTCTACACCGGCCTGTCGGGACTGCGATCCTACCAGACCTACATCGATGTCATCGGCAACAACCTCGCCAACGTCAGCACGCCGGGCTTCCGTAGCTCGCGGGCGACGTTCAGCGACGTGCTCAGCTTCACCGTGCGCGCCGGCTCCGGCCCCAACGGCACGTTCGGCGGCCAGAACCCGCTGCAGATCGGCACCGGCACGTTCATGGCGTCGGTCGACACCAACACCAACCAGGGAACCCTGCAGGACACTGGACGCCCGCTCGACGTCGCCTTGCAAGGCCGAGGCTTCTTCACCCTGACCAACGGCACCCAGACGTTCTACACCCGCGTCGGCTCGTTCGGCATCGACGCCAACAACGCGCTGGTCGACCTGCGCACCGGCCTCAAGGTCGTCAGCGCATCGGGCAGCACGATCACCGTGCCGCAGACCGACACCCTGCCGGCGAAGGCGACCACGTCGGTGACCTTCCAGGGCAACCTGCCTGCGGAGGTCGGCGGTCCGCTCGAAGAGATCCTGGAATCGAGCGTGCCGTTCAACGAAGGCACGGCCGCGACCAAGAACGGCGTCTCGAGCCCGAGCTCGCCCGGCTTCGACTTGTCGGCCTTCGCCGGCAAGACCCTGCTGGTATCGGTGAACGGCGGCGCCCAGCAAACGCTGACCGTGCCCAGCAGCTTGGCCATCACCGGCGCCACGCAGACCAGCGTGATCAACTGGATCAACAGCGAGCTCTCGGGCGCCACCGCCGCTGCTGGCAGCACCACCGATTCGCTGAGTATCTCGACCACCAAGCTCGGCTCGAACGCCAACATCAAGTTCGACGACGGGCCCAACTCGACCGGTCTCCTGACCGCGCTCGGCCTCGATGCGACGCTGGTCTCCGGCACGCAGTCGGCGGCGACCGCCACCACCGACCTCAATGCGCTGACCGCGCGCACCGCGCCCTACCAGAACGGCGATGCGATCACCGTCAGCGGAACCAATCCGGACGGTTCGGTGTTCTCCGACACGTTCATATACGGCACGGACGGGACCACCCTCGGTAGCCTGATGACGTTCGTCAACAACACCGTCGGCAGCGGTGCCGCCACCGCGACGATCACCGCCGACGGCACGCTGCGATTCACTGCCGCCAACAAGGGTGAGGCCGACCTCAGCCTGTTCATCGGCGATGTCAGCGGCAACACCGGTGCAGCGAACTGGGCGAACTTCGAAGTCGCACAGGAGGGCACCGACGCCGATTCGGCGACCACTTCGATCGACGTCGTCGACGCACAGGGCCGCACCCACCCGGTCACGATGACGTTCACGCGCACGCTGAACGATCCGACCGTGTGGGACATGGTCGCGACGATCAACGACCTCGAGGGCACGATCACCCAAGATTCGATCGGCCAGATCCGCTTCAACAACAACGGCTCGTTCAACGTCATCGGAGGCGGCACCAACACCCTGTCGTTCTCCTGGGACGGGATCACCACCGCGCAGAACGTGAAGATCAACCTCGGCACGTCGGGCTCCTTCGACGGTGTCGCGATGCTCGGCGACGCGACTACGATCGCGGCGGTCGACCAGGACGGCTACGGCGCTGGCACGTTGCTCGACGCCGGCTTCGACAAGGACGGCAACCTGGTCGCCTACTACAGCAACGGTCAGAGCCAAGCGCTCGACCAACTGCGCATCAGCATGTTCGGCAACGAGGGCGGCCTGGTCCGACAGGGCGACACGCTATTCACCGAGTCACCCAACTCCGATGACGCGATCGCGACCACGGCCAACGCCGCCGGTGCCGGAGCAGTACGCGCGGGTCAGCTGGAGAACAGCAACGTCGACATCGCAGTCGAGTTCGTCAACCTGATCGAGGCGCAGCGCGGCTTCCAGGCCAACTCGCGCGTGATCACGACGACTGACGAAATCCTCGCCGAGCTGATGAACATCGTGAGGTAGCCGTGACCGGATACGCAGAAACATCCCTGGTGCGCGGCCTCACCTTCCTCGCCGAGAAGCAGGCGGCGATCGCCAACAACCTGGCGAACGTCGACACCACCAGCTTCAAGCGTCGCGCCACGATCGCGCAACCAACCGGCGACCGCTTCTACTCCATGCTGCAGCGCAACCTGTCCGCGGTCGACTACCGCGAGGTGCCCGACATGGCCAAAGGCACGCTGCGCGAGACCGGCAATCGCTTCGACATCGCACTCGACGGCCCACATTGGCTGCGGGTCAAGAACGCCGCCGGCGAGCAGTTCTACACCCGCAATGGCCAACTGACCATCAGCACAGACGGCACGCTGACGACCCGCAGCGGCATGCAGGTGCTCAGCCGGGACGGCCAACCGCTGCGCATCGGCGCCGGCGGCGACGCTCCCAGCGACATCGCCTTCGCGCCCAACGGGACGGTCACCAACCCCGAGACCGGCCAGACCTACGGCACGCTCGCGATGGTCGAACTGCCCGAACCCGAGGCACTGGTGCCGGTCGGCGCCAGCCTCTACATCGACCCGAAGGCACAGCGGGGAACGCAGGCCGGCGCCGGTCTGCAGCAAGGCTTCCTCGAGGGTAGCAACGTCGACAGCTTGCAGGAGCTGGTCGCAATGATCTCCGTCGAGCGCAGCTTCTCGGCGACCCAGAAGGCCCTCTCGGGCGTGAATCGACTGCAAGAGAACCTGATCACCAACATGTTGAGGTGACCCGAAGATGCTGAAGAGTCTCTACACGACTGCCACGGGCATGAAGGCCCAGCAAACGATGGTGGACATGATCGCGAACAACATCGCGAACGTGAACACGTCGGGCTTCAAGAAGTCACAGGCCTCGTTCGAGGACCTGTTCTACGTCACCCTGCAATCGCCCGGCCTGTCGACCTCCAACGGCAACTCGGTGCCGATCGGCACGCAAATCGGCTCGGGCACGCGGCTCAACGGCACCACCAAGGTGTTCACGACCGGCACGCTGGAGATCACCGAGCGCAGCCTCGACATCGCCATCGACGGCGACGGCTTTTTCTCGATCATCCTGCCAGACGGTTCGACCGGCTACACCCGTGATGGCAGCTTCCACGTCAACGCCGACGGCAAGCTGGTGACGAGCGCCGGCAACGTGCTGACGCCCGAAATCACGCTGCCGAGCGACGTGCTCGAGATCTCGATCGACCCCGGCGGCCGCGTCAGCGGGCGCACCGCCGGCGCGCCCGACTCGTCGACCGTGTTCGGCCAGCTCAACATCCACCGCTTCATCAACCCGTCAGGCATGCTCGCGGTCGGCGCCAACGTCATGCGCCCGACCGACGCCTCCGGCCAGCCCACCACCGGCCTGCCGGGTGACAACGGCCTCGGCCTGCTCAAGCAGGGCTTCCTCGAACGCTCGAACGTGCAGATCGTCAACGAGCTGGTCAACTTGATCGTCGCGCAACGCGCCTACGAGGTGAACAGCCGCGCGATCCAGGCGAGCGATCAGATGCTGTCGACCGCCACCAACCTGTCGCGATAGTCGGCGAAGAGCCGGGAGAAGGAGAAATACCATGAAGATCCTCGCACTGATGACTCTCGGCGCCGCTCTGTTCGGTGGCGGCGACGGCGACCCGCCGAAGAAGCCCGAACTGCGCATGAAGGCGGCGGTCACTGTTCGCGGTCTGCACGTGACCATTGGCGACCTCTGCGAGATCACCCCCAGCAATGCGGAGACGCTGGCGATCGCTCAGGTGCGCTTTGGGCCGGCACCGCTGAGCGGCTATGCGCGCGAGGTGTCCCGCACCGACGTCATGCAGGCACTCGCCGCCGCCGGTGTGCAACTGAAGACCGTCGATCTGACCGGCGGCCAGCGCGTGCAGGTGCAGGGCCTCGCCGTGGAAGTTCCGCAGCAGGACATCCTCGACGCCGCCATCACCTCGCTGCAGGCGCAGCTCGCGCTCGAAGGGGGCGACGTCGAGTTCGACCCGCCGACCCGCCTGCGGCGCTACAAGGCGCCCCCCGGTCGCGTCAGCCAGGACCTGCGCGCCCGCGTACGCCAGTCGCGGACCCATCTCAGCCGGGCGATCGTCGACGTCGAAATCCTGGTCGACGGTGAAACCTTCAAGAAGGTGCCGGTGACCTTCCGCCTGCGTCGCTACCACAAGGTGCTCAAGACGACCGGTTCGATCCGCCGCGGCACAACCCTCGGCCCCGAGAACTGCCGTCTGGTGCGCGAGCAACTGACGCAGACCAACTCGCTGTTCCTGCAGCGCCTCGACCAGGTGGCCGGCATGAACGCCGCCAAGGACCTGCGCCCGAACCAAGTCCTGATGCTCGGCGACATCGAACCGCCGGCCGCGATCCACCGCGGCGACGTCGTCACCGTCGTGCTCAGGCGCGGGCGCGTGCGGGTCACGACGCGCGCGATCGCCAACCACGATGCGCCGCTCGAAGGCCGTATCCAACTGACCAACATGAACTCCAAGAGCCAGATGACCGGCGTCGTGCAAGGCCCGGGCCTGGTCGTCATCAACTGACCGATCCGACCGATGCATACACTTCTTCGCCCGCTTGCTGCCGCCATCGCCTTCGGCTCCGCGCTGCTCGCGCAGAACCCCTACGTCGCCGCCGGCGCGCGTCTCGACGCGATCTCCGATCTGCGCGCCCGCAACGTCGGCGACATCCTGACGATCACGATCCAGGAGCAAACCAGGATCAAGAACGAGGAGAGGATCGAACGCCGCAACGACACCACGCTGGCGGCACGCCTGGAGACGTTCACGCTCAGCGAATCGGCATTCAATGCCGGTGTGCTACCGCGATTCGACGTACGCAAGGAGAGCGCCTTCAACGGCCAGGCGAGACAAAACACCAACTCCGACGTGCGCGCGAGCATTGCCGTGGTGGTGCTCGACGTGCAGCCGAATGGCAACTTGGTCGTCGCCGGCATGCGTTCGGTCAACATCAACGATGAGACCCGCACGCTGCGCGTCAGCGGACTGGTGCGACCGTTCGACGTGACCGTGGACAACACCGTCGGCAGCGCCCAGGTCGCCGACGCGCGCATCTCGATCAGCGGTAAGGGCGCCAACACCCGCCAAATGACCCGCGGCCCGATGGGCCAGTTGTTCGACACCCTGGTCTGGGCCGCCTGGCCGTTCTGATCCCACAGCCACCCCCCGACGATGACCTCGCCCCCCACGACGCTCCGCTCGCTGCTGGTGATGACACTGGCGACGCTGGCGTGCGCCCAGAGCCAAGCCGGGCAGAACCCATCCGGTTCGGCCACACTGCCTCCGGCGGCCACCCCACTTGCACCCCAGCCGGTGCCATCTCCCCAAGACACACTGCCTTCCCCCCC
>DRKG01000081.1 GCA_011051855.1 bacterium
TCAGCCAGGTCAACACCGCCACCGACACGAACAGCAACACCAGGTTGAGCAGGTTCCACAGCAGGATCTCCTCTTCGACCGAGTTGCTCGGCAGCACGAACGACTGCTGGCTCAACAGCAGCGACAGCACCAGACAGAGAAAGCCGACCAAGCCGAACACCACCGTGCCCGGCAGCAGGAAGATCTCGACCGCGATCGCCGCCAGGCCGAGGAAGAACACCAGGATCTCGGTGATCTCCGCCAGCCCGACCAGGTAGCTGTGGAACATGGCGAGGCCGAGAAAGACGCAACCGAGCAGCCCCGGCAACGCGAACCCGGGCGTCTTGACCTCGAGCAGCAGCAACAGGAACCCGGCGATCACCAAGAACGGCTGCAGCAGTTCGAGCCACGCAACCATGTGCTCGGCCCAGTTCTCCCGCAGTTCCCCCATGGTCGCGCGGTCGATCACCTCGACGTCGGCCAACTGGTCGAAGCCCTGCAACGTGCCGCTCGACAGGCCGAACTCCTCGGCCTGATGCGCCGTCACCATCAGCGGTCGCGTCAACAACGTCTCGGCGAACACGTCCGCCCCCTGCTCGCGCAGCCCCGCCAGTTCCTGCTGGTCGAGCACGCGCGCCCGCTCGAGGCCGCCTTCGCGCACCGTCAGGGCGACCAGTTGCACGCGCGGGTCGGCCATCGCCAGCGCCAGCCGCTCGGCGTCGGGCCGCAGCCGGTTGCGCCGCGCCTCCAGCCGGGCGCGGAACATCTCCCGCAGGCTGTCGAGGTGCCGGTTCGCGGCCGAATCGGGGTCCTGCGCGAGCAGCACGTCGACCTCCATCTCGGGCTTTACGATCGCCCCCCACTCGGCGCCGTTCAGGCAGTAGGCCTTGTCGCAGAACAGCGCGATCGCCGCCGCACTGAACGTGACGCGGCCGCGCAGCACCGCGATCGTGCCTTCGCTCTGCTGCAGGCGGTCGAGCAGGCTCTGCAGGCCACCCGGGTCCTCACCCTGGCTGCCGGCGTTGTCGAGGCGGAACACCACCCGACAGCCGCGCTGCTCGGCCTCGCGCAACGTGCGGTGGCACCGCGCCATCTCCACCGTGCCGATCTTGCCGGTCAGGCTCACCACCAGCACCGTCGGCTCGACCGCCTGCTCCCCTTGCTCCGACGGCGGCCGGTCCAGTGCCACGCGGGCCACCGGCCCCCCACAAGCGGACAACAGGCTCAGAACCAGCGCGAACCACAACCAGCGCAGCGTCGACTTCCTCGGCACGGACATGTGTTTAGCAGACCAGTGGGTGTGGGCCCGAAGGATTCACGAATCCACCCGGCAAACCGAGGGAATGCGTGCCGGGCGCCCCGCGAGAGTAACCCGATGCAGGCCGGATCGGTCGCGTGCCGATAGAAGGCGCGATGGCGAGGACCGCGAGCACCACCGAGCGTAAGGCCGCCCGCGCGGCCGTGCTGGCGCTCGACGCGGCGCTGGCGTCGCACCGCCGTCACCCCGACACGGCGGAGTTGTGGCAGCCGGCCGCGCGGCGCGCCGTCGCGGCGCTCGTCGCCGCGACGGCGAACCGACCGTTGGTGCTGGCTCTGCGCGCCGGCACGCTGCAGGTCGACGACGGCGAGCTGTTGCGCTTTGGCCCCGACGACCGCCCGTTCGGCATCCTGCGCTCGGCCGGCATCGGCGAACTCGAACTCGCGCGCGGCCTGCCCGCCGAGCACGTCGAATGCCTGCTGGCCGAACTGCTCCACCTCGGCGCCTGCGACGACGTCGAGGCCGCACTGGAGGCGCTGCTGGCGACCGCCCGCCGGCCCGGCGTGATCCTGCGCGCAGTCGCCGACCTTCCGGCCGAGCGCGGCGACCGCGACATCTGGCAGGCATTGCCACCGCCGTTCGCGAACACACCCGAACTGCGCGCGCTCGTCGAACGCGACGCCGCCGCCAACCTGCCGGCGTTGGCCGCGCGCCAACTGCTCGACGACTTCGAAGCCGGCGCCGACGCGCCCGACGCCACCACCGCGGACATCCTGCAGCGCCTGCTGCGCCGCATGCTCGCCGCCGACGACGTCAAGACCATCACCTGGCTCTTGACCGAACTGCAACGCGAACCGCGCTTCGACCCAGCCGTGCGCGAGCACCTGCACTCGATGGTGCGCGCGCACTGCTCGCGCCCCTGGCTCGAGCAGATGCTCGACCGCAGCACCACCGACGAACTGCTGGCACTGTCGGCACTGGTGATGTTGCTCGGCGACGACCACGCCGAGCAGTTCGCCCAGGCCGCCGCCGCGATCGCGCACCCGATGTCGCAGTGGCTCGGTGAGCTGCTGGGGCGGTAGCCGCCTGCCCCCCGACAATGCGCGCGTATGGCCCGCGCATGAGCCGGCGGGCAACGCCCCGAACCCGATCGCCGCAACCACCTCCGACGCCGCCCGTGCGGTGGTCGGCGGGTGAGCGGTCATTCGGCGGCGCGCGCGAGCACGTCGAAGCACAACAACGCCATCGCGGTGCCGTAGCAGCGGCCGAGTTCGTGGCTGTCGACGAAGCAGCCGTCGAACTCGGGCAGGTCGACGAGCAGTCCATGCAGGTCGCGAGCGCGCGTGCGCCGCACGGCGCGGTCCTCGATCCGTGCGATCGCCTCGGCGCGACCGAGCAGGTCGAACCAGAAGAAGAAACCGCCGTAGCCGAGGCGGTTGGCGTGGTCGTCGTACTTGCGCACCTCGGCGAGCAGCGTGTGGTGGCGCATGCCGGCGTCGACCGCGGCGAGCAGGCGCCGCTGATCGGACGCTCCGAACAGATACAGCCCGAGTTCGCACAGCGGCATGCGGCCGGCGGCGCCATCGACGCGGGCCCGCGGTTTCCGACCCTTCGGCGTGTGGGCGTAGGTGAACGCGCCGTCCTTGGTGCGGTCGTGCGCCAGCGCGCGCAGCCCCTTGTCGATGCGCGCCTGCGGCACCTCGAAGCCGGCCTCGCGGGCGCCGTGCAACGCCTGCAGCGCGGTCGCGATCGCAAACGGGTTGCCGTACTCGTGGAACCAGGCGCCCGTCTCCGGCTGCAGCGCCAACAGGGCGGCGACGCCGCGGCGGATGCCGGGCGCCACCTCTTCCTCGTCGTCACTGCGCCGCGCCCGCCATGCCTCGAGGAAGCGCAGCGCATAGGCGCGCGCCCACAGGATCTCGTCGCGATCGGACATCGCCAGCCAATCGTCGCGCATCGCGTTGGCGCGCATCTGCAGCAACAGCCGTTCGAGGCGTTCGAGCTGCCCCCGAGGCAGATGGAGCTGGCCCGCATCAACGCGCGCACGAGCGGCGAGCAGCGCTTCGCCGACGAGGCAGGTGATCGCGGCGTGCACGTTGGGCAGACCGTCGGTGCCGCCGAAGTCGTAGGTGCTGTCGCGATAGACGCCGTCGTCGTCGTGCGCACCGAGCAGGAACGCGACGCTGCGCTGCCACAGACGTCGCTCGTCGTAGGTGCCCGTCGGGGCGCGCGTGCCGTCGCGCGGATCCCGTGCCAACACCGCCTTGGGCAGTTCGCCATAGACCTCGAAGCCGCGCACGAACGGACCGTGGCCTTCGATCTCGAGCGCGGCCTTGCTCGCCAGCGGCTGTACCGGGAGTTCTTCGACGATGCGCCGCCAGCGGGCGACCGCGTCCCGGCGGCGTCCCTGGCGGAACGCGCTGACCCCTTCGAGCCACCACAACTCGGCGGTGAGCGCGTCCTTCCCATCGGCCGGCAGGGCCGGGTAGTCGGCGCCCGCGTCATAGCGACCCGCGCGCACGTCGTGCCAGCGGCGCGCGAGAGCCGCCGAGCACGGGAAGCGCTCGATCGGCTGCGCCACGATGCGCCGCAGCGGCGCCTCGAACCACTCCGGGTGGAACGTCGTGAGCTGGTCGACCTGCAGCAGTCGCTCGCCGTCGGCGGTGAGCACGACGTAGCCCGGCTCGATGAACTTGCCGCGCCGCAAGCCGAGCTGCTGCGCCCGCTCGTCGGGCCCCGCCACCTGCTTGACCGGCACGAAGTGCGCGCGCAGCAGCGAGACCGTGGACGGCCACGAAAACGGCCCTCCCATCATGTAGCGGTCGATCTCGGGCTTGCGGTCCATCGGCGAGCGTGCGACCGAGGGCACGTACCAGAACACCGGCTTGCCGGTCTGCTTCGCTTCGCGCAGAGCGGCGTCGACGTCGCGTCGCCAGCCCACCGCCGTGCCGGCACGGGCGGCAAGTTCGCTCGGCGGCCGACGGATCTTGCGGCGCGAGTTCTGCGCCGGCAGCGCACAAGCACAGGCCAAGGAGACCAGGACGGCGGCGAAAGCACGGCTCATGCGCACAGCGTGGCGATCGCGGCCAACGGCGGCAAGCAGTCGCACCGGCCGGTTGTGCCCCGTATATGTGTCGCCATGCTGCGATCTCTGCTGCTCGTTCTCGCCGCCGTGCTGTTCCTGCCCGACGAGGGCCAGTGGTTGCCCACGCAGGTCCGCGAAATGGACTGGGAGGCACTGAAGCAGCGCGGCATGGAGCTCACGCGCGATCAGTTCTGGCACCCGGAGAAGGGCGGGGTGTTGTCGGCAACGGTGCAGATCAACGGCTGCACGGCCTCGTTCGTGTCCGCGGACGGGCTGCTGGTCACCAACCACCACTGCGGCTTCTCCGCGGTCAACGCGCTCAGCACCACCGAACACAACTACCTGCGCGACGGCTTCACCGCCCACACCCGCGCCGAGGAGTTGCCGGCACCGGGCATGGTCGCCTACGTGCTGAAGCGCATCGAGGACGTCACCGAGCAAGTGCACGCAGCCCAGCGGGAGGCGACCAGCGACCTCGAACGCTGGCAGTTGACCCAGCAGGCGATCGCGCAACTGGTCGCCGCCGGCGAGCGCGCCGAACCGAACACCGACTGCTCGGTGGCGTCGTTCCTCGAAGGCAAGGAATACCACCTCTACTACCGCACCAGGATCACCGACGTGCGGCTGGTCTACGTCCCACCGCGCGCGATCGGCGAGTTCGGCGGCGAGGTCGACAACTGGGAATGGCCGCGCCACACCGGCGACTTCACGTTCTTTCGCGCCTACGTGGCGCCGGACGGCAGCGTGCGTCCCCACCACCAGGACAACGTGCCCTACCGGCCCGAGCACTTCCTGAAGACGGCGGTCGAGCCGATCGAAGAAGGTGATCTCGCGATCATCATGGGCTACCCGGGCAGCACCCAGCGCTACAAGACCAGCCGCGCGGTCGCAACCCAGCAGACCTACGTCTACCCGACGCGTCTGCGCGTCTTGACCAAGGTGATCGAGATCCTGCAGCAGGCCGGCGCCGACGACGCCGACAAGCGACTCGCGCTGCAGAGCGAGATCAAGTCGCTGGCCAACGTGCAGAAGAACGCCGCCGGCATGATCTTCGGCCTCGAGAACAACGGCGTGGTGGCGCGCAAGCTGCGCGAGGA
>DRKG01000082.1 GCA_011051855.1 bacterium
AGGTCCGCAAACTGCCGATGAAGGACTGGCCGACGCTGATTCGCGTGCTGCGGCGCAGCAAGTCGATCATCGAAGCGCTCGAACAGGCTCGCGTGCCACGGTCCTTCGACCGCCTGGTCGCGCGCATCATCGGCGAACCGTTGTTTCCCGACGCCCGCAGCGTCACCTACGGCTGCTCCTGCGACCTACCGGAAGAGCCGTGCCGCCACGTGCTGGCGCTGCACGAACTGTTCGCCCGGCGACTCGATGAGCGCCCGTGGGAACTGTTGCTGCTGCGCGGCGTCGACCTGCACGACACCCTTGCCAAGGTCAAACAGAACGAGCCGGCAGCCGACCTGCCGCCGCTCGCCTACGGCGTGCCCGAAGAACCCGTGCTCTACCCCGACGCCGAAGACGCCGACCTCGATCAGAGCCTCGGCATGCCGGCGTTGCGCTGGCTCGTCGGGGACGTGTCGCCACGGGCGATCGACGCGACCTTGCGAGCCCTGTCAGAACTGGGCGAGCCCTGTCAGAACCGGGGGCCTACTCAGAACCGGACGAATCCTGACGGAACGGACGGACCTACAAGTCCTTGAGTTCCTTCACCATGCCCTCGAGCGCTGCCTTGGCGTCCGAGAACACCATCAGCGTGTTGTCGAGCTCGAACAGCGGGTTCTTGATGCCGGCGTAGCCCGGGCTCAACGAGCGCTTGACCACGACCACGGTGCGGGCCTGATCGACGTCGAGGATCGGCATGCCCGCGATCGGGCCGCTGGACTCGCGCGCGGCCGGGTTCACGACGTCGTTGGCGCCGACGACGATGACCACGTCGGTGTTCTTGAACTCGCCGTTGATGCGCTCCATCTCCCACAACTGGTCGTAGGGCACATCCGACTCGGCCAGCAGCACGTTCATGTGGCCGGGCATGCGACCGGCGACCGGATGGATCGCGTAGCGCACCTCGCACCCGCGCGCGATCAATAGATCGGCGAGTTCCTTCACGACATGTTGCGCTTGCGCGACCGCGAGCCCGTAGCCAGGCACGAAGATGACGGAAGAAACACCGTCGAGCAGCATCGCGACCTCTTCGGGGCCGGCCGACTTGATGTTGGTGTAGTCACGCGCGTCCTCGGCCACCGATTCCTCGCCCATGCCGCCGAGCAGCACGTTGCCGAGCGAACGGTTCATCGCCTTACACATGATCTGCGTCAGGATCAGACCCGACGCGCCAACCAGCGAACCGACGACGACCAGCAGCGGGTTGTCGATGACGAAGCCCGCGAACGCGGCGGCCACGCCGGAATAGCTGTTGAGCAACGACACCACGACCGGCATGTCGGCGCCACCGATCGGCATCACCAAGAACACGCCGAGGACCGCTGCGAGCGCTGCCAACAACAACATCGCGGCCGTGGTCGCGCCACCGGTCGAGAAACACATCCACGCACCGAGCGCGATCGCGCCGAGGCCGAGCAGCAGGTGCAGGCCGTGACGCGCCGAGCCTTCGAGGGGGTGGCTCAGTTTCTTGCCGGACAGCTTGCCGTAGGCAACGAACGAACCGGTCAGCGTGACCATGCCGATCAGGATCGCGGCGAGCGTCGCGACCGCACCGACCGGGCCGGCGTCGGCGATGCTGCGCGCCGCGGCCCCGGCGGGCAGGGCGTCGTTGGCGGCGACCCCCTTCAGCACCTCGGCCATCGCGACGAGAGCCGAGGCGATGCCGCCAAAGCCGTTCAGCGCGGCGACCAGTTCAGGCATCTGGGTCGTCGGCGTGCGCTTGGCCAGGACCAATCCGATGCCGCTGCCGACGACGATGCCGGCCACCAGCACCGCCCAATTGACCTGGTCCGAGAAGATGATCAGCGTGGTGACGATCGCGATCGCCATGCCGATCTCGGACAGGCGGTTGCCGGACGCACAGGTCCTGACGTGCGTCAACCGCTTGATGCCGAAGACGAAGAAGAGCGTCGCGAGCAGGTAGAGGTAGATCACGCTACTTCTTCTCCTTCTTCTTGAACGAGCCGAGCATGCGGTCGGTCACCGTGTAGCCGCCGACGACGTTGATCATCGCCAGCGTGACGGCCAGGAATGCCACCGCCTGGATCAAGAACCCGTCCCCGGTCGAAGCCATGATCGCCCCGACGATGGTGATGCCCGAGATCGCGTTCGATCCCGACATCAGCGGCGTGTGCAGAGTCGGCGGCACCTTGGTGATGAGCTCGAAGCCGAGCAGTGCCGCGATCGCGAAGATGAAGATGATCAGGAAGTACTGTTCCATCGCGTGCTCCCTCAGTTGCCCGCCGCAGCCATGGCCTGCGCGGTCGGTTCGTGTCGGATGGTCCCGTCGTGCGTGATCGTGACCGCGGACAGCACCTCGGCTTCGAGGTCGAAGTTCATCGCCCCCTCCTTGTCGATGAACTCGCCGAGGAAGGCGAGCACGTTGCGCGCGAACATACGCGATGCATCGGCGGCGACCCGGGCCGGCAGGTTGGTCTCCCCGATGATGGTGACGCCGTCGACCACGACGATCTCACCGGGCTTGCTGCCCTCGACGTTGCCGCCTTGGCCGGCGGCCATGTCGACGATCACCGACCCCGGCCGCATCGCGCGGCGCATGTCCTCGGTGACCAAGATCGGCGCCTTCTTGCCCGGCACCAGCGCGGTCGTGATCAACACGTCCGAACCCTTGATGTGATCGGTCAGGATTTCGCGTTGCCGCGCCAGGAACTCCTGCGTGGTTTCTTTCGCATAGCCACCCTTGGTCTCGGCGTCGGGCGGCGTGCCCGTGTCGACGAACTTGCCACCGAGCGATTCGACCTGCTCCTTCACCGCCGGACGGATGTCGTTGGCTTCGACCACCGCGCCGAGCTTGCGCGCCGTCGAGATCGCCTGCAGGCCCGCGACGCCGGCCCCGAGCACCAACACCCGTGCCGGCGTGATCGTGCCGGCCGCGGTCATCATCAGCGGGAACAGTTTCGGTAGGTGAACGGCCGCCAGCAGCACCGCTTGGTAGCCGCCGCAGGTCGCCTGTGAGCTGAGGATGTCCATCTTCTGCGCGCGGGTGATGCGCGGCATGAACTCGAGACCGATGCCGGTAACCTTCGCCGAACGCAGTGCCTTGATCGAGTCGAGCGCGTTGCCCGGCGTGAGCGTGCAGATCAGCAGCGAACCCGCCTTCTGTTGGGCACACACATCGGCGGACGGCACCTGGATGCCAAGCACGATGTCCGCAGCCGCGCGCGCCGAGGCATCAACCAGCGCTGCACCGGCCTCCTCGTACTCGGCGTCCGTGAAACCGGCCGCGAGGCCTGCACCGCGCTCGACCTGCACGGTCAACGACAGCTTCTGCATGCCCTTGACGGTCTCGGGCACGGCGGCGACACGGGTCTCCCCGTCTGCCGATTCCTTCGGCACGAAGATCACAACCATGGAGGGGTCCTCAGTTCGGTCCGTCGCGACAGGCGCGAACAACGAGCACCTAGAGAAACAGATGCCGGGGCGTCGCGCCACCGCGAACTGCCGTCTACTCTGGCCCGCCGTGCACAGCTTCGTCGGTGATCTCGCAGACCGCGTCCTCTCCGGAATGGCGCCGATCGTCGTCGGCCTCGACCCGCGCCTGGCAGCGTTCCCCGAACGGCTCCTGCCGGGTGCCGCCCCGGCGGCGCGCATCGTGGCGTTCTACCGCGAGGCCCTGCCGGTGATCGCGCGCCACGCGCCCGCCGTGAAACCCAACATCGCGTTCTTCGAGGCCTACGGCGCCGACGGCTACCGGGCCTACGAAGAGGTGTGCCGCATCGCGCACGAGCACGAGCTGCTGATCGTCGGCGACGTCAAGCGCGGCGACATCGGCAGCACCGCCGAAGCCTACGCCGAAGGCCACTTCCGGCTCGCCGATGCACTGACGCTGCACCCCTACCTCGGCGAAGACTCGGTCGCACCGTTCCTGAAGTGGTGTCCCCCGGACGCCGGTGGCCGCGGCGTATTCGTGCTGGTGCGCACGAGCAATCCCGGAGCCCGCGACTTGCAGGATTTGCGAATCGGTGATCGACCTCTCTGCGACTTGGTCGCTGAGAAGGTTTCCGAGTGGGGGAGTCGATTGCCGCAGGTGCACGGCTACCACGCGGTAGGCGCCGTCGTCGGTGCCACTTGGCCCGGCGAGCTCACCCGCCTACGCAGATTGCTGCCGCAATCGTGGCTGTTGTTGCCGGGCGTCGGTGCCCAAGGCGGCAAGGTCGAGGATCTGGCGGCGGCCTTCGACGACCGCGGCCTCGGCGCGCTGGTCAACCAGAGCCGCGGCGTGATGCAGTGCTTCAGTCCGGCGAACGATGACTGGCTCGATCGTATCGAGCAGGCCTGCCGGACCTTCGCCGACGACTGTCGCCGCGTCGCCCGCCCGAACCCGTGAACTCCGTGACCTCGACCCTCCGCCACATATCGTTCCGCCGCATCGGCACCTCCGCCGTGCACCAGCGGTTCCTAGAGGACGATCGCGATCTCGGCGCGTTCCTCGGCATGCGGGCCCACAACGTGGAGGACCTGCTGAAGCGCGCTCCGACCGGCGCCGGCCGAGTGGTGCCGCGCGATCAGTTGGTCGCTTCGCTGCTGACCTACGGCGAACGCCATCAGGCGCCCACGCCCGTGCAGGACTCCGCCGAGGCACTTCTCGATACCGAAACCCACGTCGTCGTCACCGGTCAGCAACCCGGCCTTCTCGGTGGGCCGTTGTTCTGCCTCTACAAGGCCGCGACCGCGATCCGGCTGTGCCACGACATCCGCGAGCGCGGCGGCCCGCGCTGCGTGCCGCTGTTCTGGAACCACAGCGACGACCACGATCTCGACGAAGGCAATCGCGCGTTCTTGGTCAACCAGCAGCAGGAGGTGCAGCGCTTTCGGCTGGAGCTGACCCGACACAACGAGGCTCTGCGCAGCATCCACGTCGGCCGCGACGTCGAACGGCTCCTTGCCGAGATCGAACCCTTGCTGCCGGCGACCGAGTATCACGATTGGGTGAAGAAGGCACTGACGCCACAACACCCGAACGAAACGCTCGGCGACCTGCAGACGCGGTTGTTGTACGAGGTCTTCGGCGCGCAAGGTCTGTTGGTGATCGAGCCGCGCGACCTACCCGACGGCGCATTCGAGCCGCTCGAGAAGTGGTGGACGCGCGCCGAGGAGATCCGCGACCGCGTCAAGCAGGCGAGTGACGATCTCGCGGCACTCGGCGTCGACATCACCCTCGACCCCAGCGCGACGATGATGTTCGCGATGAACGGAGACCGCCGTGAGCCGCTCGCCGACGGCGAGGAATACGGGGATCGCCGCAACCTGTCACCGGGCGTGCTGCTGCGACCGCTGTGGCAGGATGCGGTGCTGCCGACGGTCGGCTTCGTGGTCGGGCCGGGCGAGCTCAGCTACCTGGCCTCCGTCGCGCCGCTCTACCGGCTGCTCGGGGTGCCGCAACCGGTGTTCGTGCCGCGCTCGTCGCTGACACTCGTGGAACCGTCGATGCAGCGACTGCTGCAGAAGTTCTCGCTCGATCTGCCGGATCTCGACCAGCCGCCCGAACGCCTCGCCGAACGACTGCTGCAGTCCGACGACGACAGCGGCGGCGACGTCGAAGACCGCATCGAGAGCGCCAGCCAGCAGTTGGCTCGCGAACTCGACGCCATCGGCAAGATGCTGGCGACCATCGACACGTCGATGAGCGGCGCCCTGCGGCGCGCGCGCAGCAAGTCGCTCGAAGAACTCGACCGACTGCGCAGCAAGGTGCGCAACGCCCGCCAGAACCGCGAGGGCACCGGCATCAAGCAGTTGCGGCGGCTGTGCAATTCGCTGCGCCCCCGCAGCCGCATCCAAGAACGGGTGTTCGGCCCGATCGCGTTCCTCAACTCCTACGGACCACGGCTCGCCGACGAACTGGTTGCGGCGGCCGATCCGTTCCGCATCGAACACGGAGTGCTCGAGCTGTGAACACGGTGACGGACCCTGGCGACCTGCCGCGCTGCGACGTGCTCGCGGTCGGGCCGCATCCCGACGACATCGAGATCGCCTGCGGCGGTTCCCTGCTGCGCCTGCGACAGCAGGGGGCTTCGCTTTGCCTGCTCGACCTCACCCGCGGCGAAATGGGTTCGAGCGGCACCGTCGAGGACCGCGATCGCGAAGCCTTGGCGGCGGCAACCGCGCTGCAGGCGGCGGCGCGCGCGAACCTCGGTCTGCCCGACACCCGGGTCACCGACGACGACGACAGCACCGCGCGACTGGTCGCCGCGATGCGCGCCGTGCGGCCCAAGCTGCTGTTTGCCCCGCACGAACGCGACGTGCACCCGGACCACACCGCCGGCGCGCATCTGGTGACGCGCGCTCACTTCCTCGCCGGCTTGCGCAACTACCACCCCGAGCTCGGCGAACCACACCGCGCGCGCGTGCTACTGCGCTACCCCGGCAACCATCCGGTCGAGCCGACGCTGGTCGTCGACATCAGCTCGGTCGCAGACCAGAAGGAGGCGGTGGTGCGTTGCTACCAGAGCCAACTCGCCCCGTCCGACACCGGCCACCTGGTGCAGGGTCTCGACCTGCTCGAACGCGCCATCATTCGGCAACGCGCAATGGGGGCGTTGGTCGCCACGGCCGCCGGGGAAGGCTTCGTCGTCGATGGCCCACTGGCAGTCGACGAACTCGGCTGGCTGGTCGAAACCCCGACCGACCGGTAGGGATTCGCCTCGCACCGGGGAGGTCGGTGCGCGAACATGCTCCTCCCTGGGAGGCTTCATGAAGCGCATCGCGGTCATCAATCAGAAGGGTGGCGTCGGCAAGACGACCACCACGGTCAATCTCGGCGCAGCCCTGACGCATCACGGGCAGCGCGTGCTGCTGCTCGACCTCGATCCGCAGGCGAACATGACCGTGCACGTCGACAAGCGGCCGGACCTCGAGTCCGACACGTTGACCAACCTGTTGATCGACAACGCGCCGCTCGACGCTCTGATCCAGCCGACCTCGCTCGAGAACCTGTTCGTGGTGCCGAGCGACACCTCACTGGCCGGCGTCGAGCAGGTGCTGGCGAACCGCATCGGCCGCGAAACGATCCTGCGCCAGGCGCTCGACGACGCGCGACTCGCCGAGCGCTTCGACTTCGTGATGTTCGACTGTCCGCCTTCGCTCGGGGTGCTCAGCGCCAACGCGCTCGTGGCCGCCGACTACGTCGTGATCCCGATGCAGGCGGAATACCTGTCCCTGCAGGGCATGGCGAAGCTGCTCGAAGTGATCGACCTGGTGCAACGACAGCTCAACCCCGGCCTGCAGATCGCATGCGTGCTGCCGTGCATGCTCGACTCGCGCACCAACCTGTCGGCCGAGGTGTTGCACGAGATCGAATCGCACTTCGGCGCGCTGTTGACCAAGACCCGCATCCGCAACAACGTCAAACTGGCCGAGGCGCCGAGCTTCGGCCGCTCGATCTTCGAACACGCGCCGGACAGCAACGGAGCCCGCGACTACGCCGCGTTCGCCCTCGAGTTCTTGGAGAAGATCGGCGAACGGCAGGCCGAGACGCCGAACGAGACCCCGGCCGACGCTGAAGCAGAAGCCGACGCCTGAACGGACTGGCGCGGATCGGCTCATGTCGCACTTCTGGACAGCCGATAGCACGGCTGGCCATGACATCGCACGACCGCAAACGCGATCTCGACAAGTTGACCCGGCTCCTTGGCCAATGCCTCGGTCGCATCGACGAGGAGGCCAACCGGCTGGTCGACGACGGCGAAGACGTCGACTTCGACACCGCCGATCGACTCGAAGATGACACCGAGACGCTGCAGCGATTGGTCGACGAGCTGTTGGTGGCCGAAGCAGAAGACGACGGTGCGGATCTGAACCAGATCGTCGCCCAGGCCGCCGAGAGCTGCCTGCAAGAGCTGAACGTACCGGTCGTGCTGCGTAAGAACCTGACCGTGGACGCCGCGACGATCGCCACACCGAGACCGTTGGCCGCGGTCGCCGTGCAACGCGCCCTGGCACTCGTGATGGAGCACCTCGAGCCAGGCGACGAACTCTCCCTGGTGACCCGCGTCGAAACCGATACGGCCGTGGTCGAGATCGAATGCAGCGCCGACCACACCGACTCGCACGCGCAGGAACGCAGCGCGACTCTGCAGGAGTTCGTCACCGACTTCGGGGGGCGCTGTCTGGTGCGCAGCGAGAATGAGCGCGGCCTGTTCCTCGTGCTCGAACTGCCGCGCGTGATGGCGAGCGAACGACGGGAGTAACCGACCCGGCATGATCGGGTTAGCATCCGCGGCATGCGGATCGGCATCGTCTGTTACCCGACGGTCGGCGGCAGTGGTGTGATCGCCACCGAGATGGCGATGGCGCTCGCCGCACGCGGGCACGAACTCCACCTGCTCAGCTACGACCGTCCCGGTCGCCTGCGGGGCGGCATCCCCGGTCTGCGCTTCCACGAGGTGGCGGTCTCCGCCTATCCGCTGTTCCGCTACCCGCCCTACGACCTCGCCCTCGCCACCCGCATGCTCGAAGTGCGCGAGGAGGCGAAGGTCGACTTGTTCCACGTCCACTACGCGATTCCGCACGCGGTCAGCGCGTTCCTGGCACGCAGCATGTGCGGCGGCAGCCTGAACTTCGTCACCACGCTGCACGGCACCGACATCACCGTCGTCGGCAACGACCGGTCCTACATGCGGCCGACGCGATTCGCACTCGATCAGTCGGACGCGCTCACCGCGGTCAGCCGTTACCTCGCCGACGAGACCCACCTGATGTTCGGTGTGAAGCAGAACGTCGAGGTGATCTACAACTTCGTCGACACCGAGCGGTTCCGTCCCTCGGACTCCCCGCCGTGGCACCGACGCAGCGACGAAGAGCGTCTGCTCGTGCACGTGTCGAACTTCCGGCCCGTGAAGCGGGTCGGCGACGTGGTGCGCGCGTTCGCGGCGATCCAGCGCGAGATCCCAGCGCGACTCCTGTTGCTCGGCGACGGCCCGGACCGGGAGCACGCCCTCGCGGTCGCATCCGATCTCGGTTGCAGCCATCGCGTCGAACACCTGGGTATGCGCGACAACCTGCCGGAGGTGCTGCCGCAAGCCGACCTGTTCCTGTCGGCTTCGCAGACGGAGAGCTTCGGCCTCTCGATCCTCGAAGCGATGAGCTGCGGCGTGCCATGCATCAGCACGGATGTCGGCGGCGTCGCCGAAGTGGTCGGCGATACCGGGCGGCTGGTTCCGCTCGGCGACACCGACGCGATGGCGCGGGCCGCGGTCGACCTGCTGTCCGACGCGGATCGCTTCGACACGATCGCCGCCGCCGCACGGCAGCGGGCGATCGAGCACTTCGCCACCGACCGCGTGGTCGCGCAATACGAGGCCCTCTACCAGCGGGTCGTGGATTGACGAGCGTCGCCGAGGGTCCGTGGTTCTGTGACTTCAACGCCGGCGCCCCGGCGCTGCCCGAGGTGCTCGATGCCTTCGTCACGGTCGAACGTCGCTACCCAGCCAACCCGGCGAGTTCGCATTCTCTCGGTCGGGCGGCCCGAGGTGTGCTCGAGGATGCGCGCTCCCGCATCGCCAGCGCGCTGATGCTGACGCCGGATGACGTGGTGTTCACCGGCGGGGGAACCGAGGCTGCCAATCTGGCGGTGTGCGGCCTCGGCGATCCGGCGCTGCCGGTGCTGCTCGCTCCGGTCGAGCACCCGTGCGTGTACGAACCGGCCGCCGCCCGCGGAGTGATCGAAGGTTCGGTCGACGAGCACGGCGAGGCCCGACTCGCACCGCCCGAAGCACCGGTCGGCCTCGTCTGCCTGGTCCATGGCCAGAGCGAGCTCGGCACGCTACAGCCAGTCGACCAAGCGATCGAACTCGCCCGTTCCCTCGGCGTGCCGTTGTTCGTCGACGCGGCGCAGACCCTCGGCCGGGTCGCGCTCGCCGACCTCGTCGCCAGCGGCGCGGTCGTCGCCCTGTCGCCACACAAGTCCGGTGGGCTGCGCGGGCACGGGGTGCTCGCCGGTCGCGGCCTGCACGAGATGCTGCGGCCGCTGATGCGCGGCGGTGGACAGGAGTCCGGGAAGCGCCCGGGAACCCAGAGCCCGGCACTGGCCGCGGCCAACGCGCTGGCGATCGAGCGGGCGCTCGGCGAGCAGCCACACCGCGCACGATGCATGCGCGACAATCGCGCCGCGTTCCTGAACGCGGTTGGTAACAGCGACGTGTCGGCCAGAGTCTTGACGCCTTTGACGAACAGCCTTCCCAACACCGCGATGTTGTGCTTCGAGGGCATCGACGGACGCAGCCTGCTGCCGGCGCTCGACCTCGCCGGCGTGCTCGCTTCTCATGGCTCGGCATGCTCCACGGGTTCGCCGCAGCCGCCGCGCATCCTGCGCGCGATCGGACTCGACGAAGACCGTGCTCGCGCATGTGTGCGGTTCAGCTTTTCGTGGCACGAACGCATCGAGGAGTGTCGCGCGATCGGCGCGCGCGTCGGCGCGGTTGCGCGCCGGCTGCGCAAAAAAATCTGAGCCCTCCGCAACGCTCGCGCGCTCGCCGGCTGCCACTCCCAAGTCGTTGTTCTTCCCCCGAAGAACGTTCGGATGCGAACGTGAGGAGTCGGTGAACATGCAGCCGCGCGACCTGCAAAGTTGCCGACGTGGTCTTGCAACACTCCACACGACCGTTAGAAATCGAGACGTCAGCCGCGAACCGAACGAACGGTCAGCCTAACCGGGCGTCGGTTCCACGAGGCTCCTTCGGGAGCGTTGTTTCCAGCACCCTCGTCCCCAGCACACAAGGAACTACATCGGCCGTGTCCTAGCCCAGGTCGCCGGCCGAACCGATGTCGAGAAGGACCAGAAACCACACCCGCTACCGGTCTGTACCGAACGGAACGTGATGCCTGCACGTTCCCTGCAGCCCATCCCGAACCCACCGACACGACGAACCCCCCGCCCGACACCATGGTGGCCCACAAGCCCAACCCCGAAAGCCAGACCACCCCTAGAACCAACTCACAGACTCCGCACGAAGGCGTGGTGGAGCACACCGATGGGCACGCCCAGGCTCGCGTTGCTGGAGATGCGCGTTCCTCGGGCGGCGACGAGCTGCTCAAGAAGCTGCTCGACCACCTGATCGCGCACGTCAAGCGCGAACAGCTCGAGACCTGGTTCCGGTCGCTGGTGATCGAACGGGCGGATGACACCGAAGTCGAACTGTCGGTCACCAGCCAGTTCGTGCGCGATTGGCTCGCCAAGAACTACCTGACGGTGCTGCAGGACGGCCTCGAGTCCGTCGTCGGAAGTCGGCGCCGCCTGGTGCTGACGCACCGCCCGGAAGACGGTCGCGACAGCCTGCGGCTGGTGCAGCCATCGCCGGCCGAGGAGATCGAACGCCTGATGGGGGCGCGCGATGCCGTCGTCACCATCGATGGCACACCGACGCCGCCGGTGACGCGCACGTCCGCGACGGTTCCGGCCACTGTCAAGTCGAACCCGGCGGGCGAGGGCAAGTCGAACCCGGCGGGCGAGGGCAAGTCGAACCCGGCGGGCGAGGGCAAGTCGAATCCGGCGGGCGAGGGAACGCGCCGCCTCGGCAACCCTCTCAACCCCAACTACACGTTCGACCGCTTCGTCGTCGGCACGTGCAACCGGTTGGCGCACGCTTCGGCGCTGGCGATCGGCGAGAACCCCGGCCACGCCTACAACCCGCTGTTCGTGCACGGCAACGTCGGACTCGGCAAGACCCACCTGCTGCAGGCCATCTGCCACACGGTGTTGCGCCGCGACCCGAATGCCCGCGTGCTCTACATGTCGTGCGAGGACTTCACCAACAGCTACATCCAGGCGATCCAAGCGCACGACATCGACAGCTTCCGCGATCTGCATCGCAGCGCCGACGTGTTGGTGATCGACGACGTGCAGTTCCTCGCCAACAAGGAGAAGACCCAGGACGAGTTCTTCCACACGTTCAACGCGCTGTTCGACGGACAGCGTCAGATCGTGCTGTCGTCGGACCGCCCGCCGGTCGAGATCCCGACGATCGAAGAGCGGCTGGTGTCGCGCTTCAAGTGGGGCCTGGTCGCCGAGGTCGAGACTCCGTGCGTGGAGACCCGCAAGGCGATCGTCTGCCACAAGGCGGCCGGACGCGGCGTCGACCTGCCAGACGACGTTGCGCAGTTCCTGGCCGAACGCGTAACTTCCAACATCCGCGAACTCGAAGGCGCGGTGATCAAGGTCGTCGGCTTCGCCGCGATCACCGAACAACCGATCACGCTGGCGCTGGCCGAAAGCTGCCTCCGCGGCATGCCGATGCGCCGCGCGCAGGTCACGGCCGAAGAGGTCATGAGCCTGATCACCAGCGAGTTCGCGATCACCGCCCGCGAACTGATCGGCAAGAGCCGCACCCAGGCGGTCAGCATGCCGCGCCAGATCGCGATGTTCCTGTTGCGGGAACACACCGAGAGCTCGCTCGAAGACATCGGCAAGATCTTCGGCAACCGCGACCACACCACGGTCATCTACGCGGTCACCAAGGTGCGCAACCGAGCCCAGAAGGATCGCCTGTTCAAGGAACTGCTCGACGGCCTGTCGAGTCGCCTGATGACGCGCTCGTTTCGCAGCTAGCCCGATCTAGCTCGATCGATGCATGAAGCGGCGCCCCCGGCGCGCGTGGCACCACGATCTCTTGACGGCTGGGGCAACCCTTTTCCCGCGAGTAGCAGTACTCGCGAACCCCCTCGTCACGACTCCCGTGCAAACCCGCTGGATGACTCCGGGATCGTCCATGGACAGCCGTGAACGTTTGTCCGCAACGACCGGCCGACCCCCTCCGAACCTGACAAGAATTGCATCGGCGAAACCCGGTCGACGAACCGTTTCCACGCCCTTCTCAACAACCCGAGTTCGGCAGCGAATGGTCGTTTCCGAGTCGATCTGCGGGCGTTCCGCAGGTATCGTTTCCAGACTCGTGACGCCACGTAGGATGGTGGATGAGAGAAGAATTCTCTTCTGAATCCAGTCATCCGTGACGCGTGCCAGCGACCTGATTCCCAGCAACCTGATCCCACGCACCCAAGTCCCCCTGCCTTGTCCCACGAATGAAGA
>DRKG01000083.1 GCA_011051855.1 bacterium
AACCCGATCTATGCACGAACCAACACCCCCGGCACGCACCATCCACGCCCATGCTGCGTCAGGCGGCCGCCTGCGGCGTCCGTTCGCTCCGCGAACTCCTTGGCAGAATGCTCGGCGTGGCCACGGCCACGCCTGCGCTTCTGCAGTCGCCTTCCTTGCCTGGACGCGGATTGCACGCACCGGGGGCGCCGCTTCATGCATAGATCGGGCTAAGCTGTGCGCGATGACCGAAGCATTCCTCGAACGCGACTTCAAGGCCTACGAACGCCACCGCCAGAAGGACCCGGAGTACAACGCGCTGCGGCTGAGCGTGCGGCGCAAGCTGAAGGCGATCGCCGACAAGGTCAAGAGGGAGGCGAAGGCGCTTGGCACCGACCTCGGGGCCCAGGCCGGACTGCACCATCCCTACACGTTCAACAGCTACCGCGTGCGCGAGCAACGCGCCTACCTGTGTCGCGGTGCCAGGGAACGCAAGAAGCTGGCGTCATTCTTCGGCGAGGCGCTCGGCAAGGATGCCGAGACCCACTACATCCAGACCGTGCTCGAGGTCTGCCTCGACGACCAGGTGGTCGAGGCGGCGTTGCGCATCCACCCGCAGGCTTGGTGGGACGGTGAGAACTTGAAGAAGAAGTTGCTCAACGATGCGGAGGCGCTCGCCGACTTCTGTGCGCGACTGCGGGCGTTGCCCGGCGGCTTCAATCTGAAGCTGCACGACTGGCGCAAGGACCATTGGTGCGCGTCGGTCACGCCGGGAGCCGTCAAGGAGATGATGCAGCACTACACTCCCGGTGAGCACTGGCTGCACGTGCAGCGTCAGTTGCCGAAGGAAGACGCGCTCGAGATGGGGCCCGAGGCCGAACGGTGGGTGGTCAGCTCGCTGTTGGCGCTGCTGCCCGTCTACCACCTGATCCTGTGGGATCCGGCTTGATGGCGGTCCGTCGGCCCGCGGCTACTTCGACGGGTAGGTCTTCTTGACCCACGCCTTCCAGCGGTCGTCGAAGTTCAGGAACGTCAGCCCGTAGGCGTCCTTCAACGCGCGGCGAGTCGCGCCGACCAGGTTCTTCTGGTCCGGCATCCAGTTCTCGTCGACGCGGCCCTTCACCCCGAACAGGAACTTCTTCCATTTCGCGGAGCCCTGTGACAGCAGGAAGTCCATGCGCGAGAAGATCATCACGTGGTCGTTGAAGCTGATCGCGCCGAAATCGCGCCAGCTCGCGACGGTCGGGAACGGCGCGTACTTGTTGGTGTTCGCGATCATGCCTCTGGCGTAGGGCTTCCACTTCGAGAGCTGCTTCATGTCGGCGATCGAGCCCTCGTTCTGGTCGAAGTTCGACCACTTGCCGTCGATGCGGCGCGCGTTCCAGTGGCCGAAGCCCTCCTTGATCCAGACCGGCAGGTCGTAGGAGTAGTAACGGAAGCCGTCGAGCAGGTTCTGGCTGACGTTGAAGTAGAGGGCGCAGTGCAGCGCGGTGTCGTGCTTGAGCGGGAAGTCGTTGGACTCGGTCGAGCAGGTGAAGATCAGCGAACTCGAATCGGTGAAGTGCCACCGCTGCGGGAACTTGCTGTCGCGGCCGAGGTACTTCTTCATGTACTGGCGGAACGGCCCTTCCTTCTCGACGACGAACACCAGGAACTTGTCCTTCATGCCCATGTAGGGCCCGTAGCCCATGTAGGTGGCCTTCGGGTCGACGATCACCTGGCTCGCGTCGGTGGGGAAGTCATTCTGCTTGACGCCGAACAGGTCGAGCGTCTCTTGGTAGAGCTTCTCGAGACGGTGCGCGGTGAGGTGTAGGCGCAGCCACGGGTCGAGCCGTCGCGTCTTCGGATTGATGGAGGGGATCTTCTTCTTCAGCTCGGTCAGTTCGGCGCGGATCTTCCTGCGCGTCGCCATATCGGTCGGCACCTGCCATTGCGGCAATTGCTGGCCGATGCGGAAGTGCTCGGTCTCGACCCAGAGGATCTGCAGATAACTCAGCGTGTTGGCGATGTCGGTCGACTGCACCGGGTCGGCGGCGAGATTGCCGAACCGGAACGGCCCGTAGTTGAGATAGCCGGCCTTGGCCATCTTCTTCGGGTCGTTCTTCGTGTAGGGGTCGATCCGCCACTTGTCCCTGCGGCCCTGTCCGGCCGCGCCCGCGGCGAACAGCGCGAGTAGCAGGGCGGCGCCGGACAGGCGAACGGTCGAAGTCTTCACGTCGCGGATCTTCACAGCTTGCCGAGCCATTCCTTGGCCATGTTGATCGCCTGGAAGCTGCTCAGTTTCTCGAGTGGCTTCTCACCGTGGACCACGCGCGCGCAGTTGATCGCCTCGCGCTTGACGGCGAAGTCCGACGATTCGAGGTAGTGGCGCAGCATCACGCGCTGATCCTTGACCATCAGGTAGCGCAACAGCCGCAGGCCGGCCATCTGCTCGGTCGGCTTCGCCAGTGCGATGCGCTCGAGCACCGCGTTGCCGGTGGTGCGCGAGCGCGCCGCCGGCAGCACCGCGGCGATCAGATCCCTGCTCTCGGACCAGCGTTGGCGGGCTGTGTCGAGCACGCGGTCGAGGCCGTCGAGGTTGCCGATGCCGAGCAGCGCCAGCGCGGCGTAGTAGGCGATCTCCGGGTCTTTGTCCTTCAGGGCCTTCGTCAGCACCGGCGCGAGTTCCGGGTCGTGGAAGGTCGCGAACCGTCGCATCAGGTGGCGGCGCAGTGCGACGCTCGGTCGCCGGATCTCGCGCGCGAGCAGCGCCGCGTGGGGCGGGCCGGTGAGGCGGTCGATGACGCCGAACAACTGGTCGTTGATGCCGTCCGGGCGGTCGTTGACCATCGGGATCAGCACCGGCACCGCGCCGGCGCCGATCGCGACCAGTTTGTCGGCGGCCGCTCCGTGCAGTTCGGGCTTCTTGCGGAAGTCCTTGACCAGCGCGCGCACCCGGCGGCGCACGGTCTTGTCGAGTGCCGGCCACTCGGTGAGTTTCTTCGGGGTGCTCGGCTTGCCCGCTGCCGGCGTGTGCTCGTCCTGTGCGCGCAGCGAGGCCGACGCAGCCAGTGCAGCCAGAGTCGCGAGCAACAGGAACGAGGAAGGCGAACGGGGTCTCGGGGTGGCGTTCACGGCTTCTCTTGCGGCGGGGTCATCCACTTCGGCAGGTCATCGCGGTAGTCGGGGTGCACGAAGGTCACCTTGTCGCCGATGCGCTGCTTTTCGGCTTCCCAGAACGCGCGCCACTCCTTCGAAGTGTGGGTCACGAAGCCGACCTGCAGCGCGTCGACGTAGTCGGTGGTGACCATCGGTGATTCGTGGAAGTCGTAGACGCCGACCACGAACCAGCCGGCAGGCAATTCGAGCGGCGGACTGACGGCGAGCGTGTTCAACGGATCAAACGCCCACATCGCGACCGGCAGGAAGGCGCTCTTGCGGGTGATGTCGCGCCGGGCCTTGTGCTTGATGAGCTCCGCCTGGCGTTCGAGTTCGGCGACGTTGTCGGCGACCGATCGCAGTCCTTCGGCGAGCTTTCGTTGTTCTTCCCGTTCCTTCGCGAACGTGCGCCGCGCGACCTTCAGCGGCAGCAGGTAATCGCGCATCACCCAGACGTGCTTGGTCTTGGTGCCGGTCTCCGGTTCGAAGGTGTCGATGAAGTCGACGTAGGGCTTGAGTTCGTCGAAGGTGATCTCGATGCCGTCGATGACGAGCAGCCGGCGCTCGACGGCGGGTTCCTCCCGCGCGCAGCCGGACAGCACGAGCGCCAGCGCGGCGCCCAGCGCGCCGCGTCGGCTGGCGCGGTTCGGGGTCTGGAGGGTATGGCTCACGGGGTGTCCAGATTGGCGAGGAAGGAGCAGACCGGGCCGGTCACGTGCTGGTAGGTCGCTGCCAACTGGTCGGCAACACGCGGCAGGTCGGCGGCCGCCAGCGGCGTCGCGGAGGCGGCGGCGTTCTCGATCCAGATCGATCGCGGATCCTGCGGCCAGGTCTCGATGCGCACCTGGAACGTCTGGTGCTGCGTTTCGTGCGGCGGGAATACGAACCGCACCCCGAGCGACTGCATCGGCCGGCCGA
Organism: bacterium; assembly: GCA_011051855.1. GTDB lineage: Bacteria > Planctomycetota > UBA1135 > UBA1135 > UBA2386. The sequence goes on from DRKG01000083.1 coordinate 4,036, forward strand.
ACGTCGCCAGGTGGTCGCTGACCGGCGGCATCAGGCGCTGCGCCAGGAAGTC
>DRKG01000084.1 GCA_011051855.1 bacterium
CGAGGCCGACCTCGACCTCGGCCACTACGAGCGGTTCACGCACGCGCCGATCACCAAGGACTCCAACTACACCACCGGCAAGATCTACAAGTCGGTGATCCAGAAGGAGCGCCGCGGCGACTACCTGGGCAAGACCGTGCAGGTAATCCCACACATCACCGACGAGATCAAGATGGCCATCCGGGCGGGCGCGGGCGAACGCGACGGTCGGCCGGCACCCGACATCGCGATCACCGAGATCGGGGGCACCGTCGGCGACATCGAGAGCCTGCCGTTCCTCGAGGCGATCCGTCAGTTCAGCCTCGAAGAAGGGCCGCGCGACTGCATGTTCATCCACCTGACGCTGCTGCCGTATCTGCGCGCGTCGGGAGAACTGAAGACCAAGCCGACCCAACAGTCGGTCGGCAAGCTGCGCGAAATCGGCATCCAACCGCACGTGCTCGTGTGCCGCACCGAGGTGCCGATGGACGCGGACATGGCGAAGAAGATTTCGTTGTTCTGCAACGTGCGACCCGAGAACGTCATCGAGGAAAAGGACGTCGACTTCTCGATCTACGAGGTCCCGCTGATGCTGATCGGAAGTGGGCTCGATCGGCGCATCTTCGACCACCTCGCGATCACACCCCGGCAGCCCGTCGACACCAGCGACTGGCAGCAATTGCTCGAGGTCGTCAAGCACCCCGAGCACGAAGTCACGATCGCGGTCGCCGGCAAGTACATCGAACTGCACGACGCCTACAAGTCGATCTACGAGTCCCTGAGCCACGCGGGCATCGCCAACCGCTGCAAGGTCAACATCAAGAAGGTCTCGGCCGAACAGGTCGCCGACGAAGGCGCCGAACCGCACCTGGCAGGCGTCGACGGCATCCTGGTTCCGGGCGGCTTCGGCGAGCGGGGCTTCGAAGGCAAGATCGCCAGCATCCGCTACGCGCGCGAACACCGCATCCCGTTCCTCGGCATCTGCTACGGCATGCAGGCCGCCGTGGTCGAATACGCCCGCAGCGAACTCGGACTCGCGGATGCGACCACCACCGAGTACGACCCCAACGCCGCCCACCCGGTGATCTCGCTGATGGAGGAGCAGAAGCGCACCAACGACAAGGGCGGCACGATGCGCCTGGGGGCGTTCGAGTGCACGCTCGCGCCCGGCACGCACGCCCATCGGGCATACGGCGTCGACACCGTCAGCGAACGCCACCGCCACCGGTTCGAACTCAACAACGACTACCGCCAACGACTGGCCGACAAGGGCCTGTTGATGGCTGGCGTCAACCAGAAGCTCGATCTGGTCGAAATCGTCGAGATCCCGGACCACCCCTGGTTCGTCGGCGTGCAGTATCACCCCGAGTACAAGACGCGCCCGCTGCAGCCGCACCCGTTGTTCCGCGACTTCGTGCACGCGGCGATCGACAACCAGAAGGGCTGAGTCGGGGCAATGTTCCGCGGATTCCGCGGGAACGATCGGCGGCCAGCACCGTCAATCGTGGCAAAGACGCAACAGCCGGCGCACCCCCCTGTGCAAACCCGGCTTTCCGGCGTAGCGTCTACCCGTCGATCCCCCCGAACCGAGGAGAGCCCGGAATGCGAACTGCCCCCGTCACCGCCGCGCTGATGCTAACGCCGATCCTGGCGCTGGCCACCGACCTCACGGCCCAACAACTGAAAGGCCGCAAGTGGACGCACGACAAGTTCGGCGTCGAAATGACGATCCCACAGGACTTCTCGGTCGTGCCGCTGCAGGTCGACGAGAAGTGGATCGCCGCCAAGTTCCTGTGCGACAAGACCTACATCTCGAAGAGCCGCGATTGGAACCACGAGCACCGGCCACTGATGCGCATCATCATCTTCACCGAGGAGGCGAAGAAGGACACCGGCACCGAGATCCACGAGGAGGATGGCAAGACGCTGATCGGCATCGGGGCCGTGCCCTACCAGGGCTACCGCGACTACGTCAAGCGCCACCGCAGCGGCTTCTTCTTCAACAAGGAGAACGAGGCCCGGATCGGCGGCAAGGACTGTTTGATGTGCGAGGTCGAGGTGCACAAGTCCGAACCCAAGCTGCACCTCTACAGCGTCGTATTCCGGCGGCCGACGTTCGAGTTCGCGGTCGAGTTCGAGGTGCTCGAAGACCGCAAGGACAAGCTCGAGGCCAAGCTGATGAAGTCGCTGCGGAGTATCCGTTTCGACGACTCCGTGGTCGAAGCCTCGGCACCGATCACCGGGGGAGGTAAAGGGCGGAAACGCACATCCTCTCGCCTGTGGACCGCCTTCCGCGACGAATGGCGCAAGCGCCCGCGCGCCGAACGCGACGAGATCCGCAGGGGCATGGAACAGAGGCACCACGAGGCCGTGCGCAAGGCGACGCCGGAGGACTGGACGATCAGCGAGTCGAAGCACTTCCTGGTCGTGTCGCACGCGTCGGCCAAGTTCACCAAACAGATGACCGACGGCGCCGAGCTGTTCTACAAGTGGTGCGAAAAGGAGTTCGGCGACCTAGGCGACGACTACGTCCGCCGGCCGGTGCTGCGCCTGTGCAAGGACTTCGACGAGTACAAGGCCTACCACTTCGACTCGTCGAACGAGACCGGTTGGTCGCTGGTCGGCGCCGACCGCGAGATCGGCACCTACTACGACAACTACAACGGCTCGAGCGGCCGTGACGTCAGCCTGCTGTTCGGCGGCATCATGCAGCATTTCCTGCAAGAGCGGGATCCGTTCATCGTCAGCTACACGCCTTACTGGCTGACCTGGGCGCTCGACGACTACGTCCGCGAGTGCTACGTGAAGGGCCGCAAACTCGACTTCCGCGTCGGCGACGCCACCCGCGACGAGGCGCGCAATCTGCTCCGCGACGGCAAGCTGCCGAAGCTGCAGGAACTGCTGTCGATGAACATGAGCCAGTTGCGCGATCTGTTGAAGAAGGATCGTCGCATGGGCTACGCGGCCTCGCAGGCGCTGCGCTACGTGATCGGTCCCGGCAGCAAGGACAAAGCCTTCAAGAACTTCGTCAAGCGCTACTTCGAGACGGCGATCGCGGTCGGCGAAAAGTACGACGCGAAGTGGAACAAGGGCCAGGTCTA
>DRKG01000085.1 GCA_011051855.1 bacterium
AGCTGGCTGGCGAGCGGCCGCCGCTCGCGCCCGGCGATCTGCTGTTGGCGATCGAACTGCCCGACGTCGCGACCGGCCGCAACGGCCTGCGCGCCCTCGAGAGCCCGCGGCAGTTGGGCGCGATCTTCAACGATCGGGTGCTCGGCAAGCAGAAGGACGTCGACCACTACAAGGTGCCGGCCGAGTATCCCGTGTGGATCGAGCGCGGCGGCAAGGTCGAGAGGGTGATCGTCAAGGCATTGCGGCTGCTCTGGTAGCCGTGCCACGTGCGCGCGAGAGGGGCTACTTGGCCGCGAACGCGCCGGATACGCGTTGTTGCGACGAGCCGCCCATCCACGTCCAGGTCCAGTGGATCTTGCCCTTCGGCAGCGGGTCGAGCGGCCAGAACGTCGCCATGCCGGGAGCGGCCGAGCGACGGCAGTTGCCGTCGAACACCAACACGCCCTCGATCTTCTCCTTCTTGTCGGTCATCACCGCGCACTGCAGCGTGCCGCGCACGCCGACGCCGGACAGGCCGGCAGAGTGCAGGGTCAACGGAAAGCCGATCGTCTTCTGGCCCGCGCGGCCGTGCTTCGCCAGCAGTTCGGCGATCTCCGGGCCGAGTTCGGCGACCGGCACCTCGCGGCGGAAGATCTCGCCGGTGTCGTGCGGTTTCGGGAACGAGTTGATGCCGGCGTGCTCCTTCTCGGGTGAGCCGAGTCCCGACGTCGCGTTGATCACGACGATGTTGCCGTCGACGTACATGCCGACCGACAGGATCATGTTGTTGAGCAAGAGGTCGCGGTAGCCGGGCCAGTAGATCCAACGGTCGAACGCCTTCTTCGCCTTGCTCGGCGGGGTGTTGGTTTCGACGATCGCCATCTGCGCGAACAGGCTGTTGGTGTAGCTGCCGCCGAGGTCGACCTTCTCGGTGTGCTCGGCGGCCGGTCCGCGCTGGTCCTTGTTGGCGGCCAGATACTCGGCGTGCGCCTTGCAGCGGGTCGAAAACGTCGCCGACCAGGTCACCGGTGTGCGCCCGAGCGACGTGCGCCGCTCGTTGAGCGCGGCGAGCCACTTGTCGACCCCCTTGCTGATCGCGCTGACCGGCGGGGTGTTGTCGCGGATCGCCTTCAGCACCGGCGACGCCTCCGTCCAGAAGTCCTCCCACTCCTTGTCGAGCTGCGCGATGGTCACGTCGGGATGCGCCTCGTGGAACAGCCGCTCGAACTCCTGTGGCTGGCGGATGCGCTTCTTCTGCAGTTCCAGCGCGATGCGGTCCATGGTGCGCAGCATCTTCGGGTCGCGGCGCACCATGTAGTCGCAGAACGACCACGACTTGATGCGCTGCTCGTTGGTGAAGTCCGACGCCTGGCAGAACGGCAGCGCGTTGGCCGGCACGCCGCCGGTGCTCTTCCACGCCATCTCGAGGCTGAGGTTCTTCCAGACGTCGAAGTCCGGCGACTGGAACTCGCGGTCTTCTTCGCTGGCGGTGGTGCCCTGTTGCCGCTTCAAGTCGACGGCGAACAAGCGGTTGTTGTTGAAGATCATGCCGACGAAGGTATGGCCGATGCCTTCGCTGAAGGCCGTCGAACCCAGCCCGGCGCAGCCCTGCGCGACGTTGCGCACGCAGGCGTCGAGCAGCACCTGCTTGCCCGAGGTGGCGCCGACGCGCGTGTTGCCGACCGTCGAGGTCTTCGAGTTCTCGAGCTTCCAGGCCAGATCGGGCACCTGGTTGGCCTTGAGGATCTGCTTGTAGAGATCGTCACTGGTGAAGTAGGCCCACTGCGCGGTCCACCTGGTCGGAATCTGCCACGGGAACGCGGCCTCGCACACGCGCAGGGTGCGCTCCGCCCACTGCAGTGCCTCGTGCAGGTTCTGTTCCTCTTCGGCGTCCCCGTGCAGCACGAAGTGCTCCGACTTGACCGTGATGTACGGCACCTGCGCGCGCACCAGTGGCTGGCACTCGATGCCGCTCACGGTCTCGGTCTCGTATTCGGTCTGCGCCTGCTCTTCGACCGCCTTCTCGATCTTCTTGCTGCGCTCGTACAGCGTCTTCTCGAGGTCGGTGCCGCTGAGGCCGCCGAACTCCCGGTGGGCGAGCGCTTTCGATGCCTCGTGGTCCTCCTTGACCCAGCGCAACACCATGCGCCAGTGGTGCAGCGCGCGGTCGCGGCGGTCCGCCTTCTCGTACTTCTTGGCCATCGCCTTGTGCTGCTTGGCGAGGGTCTTCTCCAGTGCTCGGTACTGTGCCTGCAGGGGCTTGCCGTCGCTGCCCTTACCGGTGTCCTTGGTCGGGTAGGGGCGATTGGTGTCGAGCACCCAGGAGCTGCCGTTCTTCACGTAGCCGAGTGACGTCCACGCCTCCTGGTTGTCCGGGTCGTAGAGCTTGATCGTCTTCAGCCAGACGACCTTGGCGATCCGCGGGAAGCCTTTGCCGAAGGCCTTCTTGGCGAACTTGTTCAGCGCCTTGGCCTGGCGGGCGTTGAACTGGGCTTCGTCGCCCTGGGCAGTGACGGCGGCGGCCGTCAGCAGCGTGAACAGGGCCAACTGCAGTGCTCTATGGATCATCGGATAGGGAGTCTCGGTTGGGCCGCCGGGGGACGCGGGCCGTGGAATCGGACGGCCGTGCAGTGTAGCGGGC
>DRKG01000086.1 GCA_011051855.1 bacterium
CACCGGCCGCCGCCTCGACGGCCGCGGCAAGACCGACATCCGCACCATCTGGAGCGAGGTCGGGCTGTTGCCGCGCGCGCACGGTTCGGCGCTGTTCACGCGCGGCGAGACGCAGGCGATCGTCACCTGCACCCTCGGCAGCCCCGACGACGCGTTGCGCCCCGGCAACCTCGCCGACGACGACACCAAGAAGCCGTTCTTCCTGCACTACAACTTCCCCCCCTACTCGGTCGGCGAGATCCGCCCGCTGCGCGGGCCCGGCCGGCGGGAGATCGGGCACGGCTCGCTCGCACGCCGCGGGCTGCAGGCACTGGTCCCGGACGCCGCGCAATACCCGTTCACGATCCGCATCGAATCGGAGATCACCGAGTCCAACGGCAGCTCGTCGATGGCGACCGTGTGCGGCGCGTCGATGGCGATGATGCACGCCGGCGTGCCGCTCGCTCGGCCGGTGGCCGGCATCGCGATGGGGCTGATCTCCGACGGCGAACGCCATGCCGTGCTCAGCGACATCCTCGGCGACGAGGACCACCTCGGCGACATGGACTTCAAGGTGGTCGGCACCGCCGAGGGCATCACCGCCATCCAACTCGACAACAAGCTCGGCGGCCTGCCCGACGAAGTGCTCGCCCAGGCCCTCGAGCAGGCGCGCGCCGGCCGCGCCCACATCCTCGCCGAGATGGCGAAGACGATCGCCGAGCCCGCCCAACCGTCGCGCTTCGTGCCGCGGGCGTTCCACCTGGCGATCATGCCCGACGCGGTCGGCGCGCTGATCGGCCCGCGCGGCGCCAACATCAAGGCGATCACCGCCGCGACCGGCGCGCGCGTCAACGTCGACGACGACGGCCGCGTGCTGATCTACGCCACCGACCAGGCCGGCGCCGCGCGCGCCCGCGAAATGGTCCAGCGCGCCGCCGGCATCCTGCAGGTCGGGCGCTGTTACCGCGGCACCGTCACCGGAGTGAAGGACTTCGGCGCGTTCGTGCGCATCAACGCCGTCAACGAAGGGCTGGTGCCGCTCGAAGAACTCGACAAGCAACGCGTGCAGCGCGCAGCCGACGTCGCCAAGGAAGGCGAGGAGATGATCGTCACCGTGCTCGGCGCCGACGACCGCGGCCGACTGCGGCTGTCGCGACGGCAGGCGCTCGGCGTCGACGAAGCCCAGATCGAGTTCTGACGACGATAGCTCCCGACAACCAACCACGACGAACGAATGACCACCGACCCTCATTCTCCGGACTCCGAGCACAAGCACTGCTGCCATCCCGACGCCCACGGGCACACTGGTGAGCACAACCGCGAGCCCCGGCCCGCCCCCGGTTCGCCAGGGGCTATCTACACGTGCCCGATGCACCCGGAGATCCGCCAGGTCGGCCCCGGAACGTGCGCGATCTGCGGCATGGCGCTCGAACCCGCCGATGTCCAAGCCGAGGCGGACGACTCCGAATACCGGGACATGCGTCGCCGGTTCGCCATCGGAGCCGCGCTCACCCTGCCGCTCGTGGTTCTCGCCATGGGCGACATGGTGCTGCCCGGCACGCCGATCCGGAGTCTGCTCGGGAACGCCTCGCGATGGCTGGAACTCGCGTTCGCCACGCCGGTGGTCGCCTGGGCCGGCTGGCCGCTGCTACAACGGGGCTGGCACTCCGTCCGCCGACGCCAGCTCAACATGTTCACGCTGATCGGGCTCGGAGTCTCGGTCGCCTACGGATACAGCGTGCTGGCACTGGTCGCCCCCGGCTGGTTCCCGCGGGGCTTCCACGGCCCGCACGGCGTCGCCGTCTACTTCGAAGCCGCCGGCGTGATCGTGACGCTGGTCCTGCTCGGTCAAGTGCTCGAACTGCGTGCGCGCAGCAGCACCGGTGCGGCGATCCGGGCGTTGCTCGACCTGTCCCCCAAGATGGCCCGCCGCATCGATGAGGACGGCAGTGAAGAGGACGTCGCCGTCTCTGCCATCCGGCAGGGAGACCGCCTGCGGGTGCGTCCCGGTGAGGCCATCCCGACCGACGCAGTGGTCGTCGAGGGCAGCAGCGCAGTCGACGAGGCGATGGTCACCGGCGAGCCCGTGCCAGTGGCCAAAGGAGCGGGCGACCACGTCATCGGCGGCACGGTCAACACCACCGGCAGCCTGGTGATCGCCGCCGAGAAGGTCGGCAAGGAAACGCTGCTCGCACGCATCGTGCAGATGGTCGCTCAGGCGCAGCGCAGCCGCGCGCCGATCCAGCGACTCGCGGACCGGGTCGCCGGCTGGTTCGTGCCGATCGTGATCGCCTGCGCCGCCCTGGCGTTCCTCGCCTGGAGCCTGTGGGGACCGGAGCCGCGCCTCGCCTACGCCCTGCTCAACGGGGTGGCCGTGCTGATCATCGCCTGTCCGTGTGCGCTCGGTCTGGCGACCCCGATGTCGATCATGGTGGCGACGGGGCGCGGCGCGCAGTTGGGCGTGCTGTTCCGCGACGCGCAGGCGATCGAGAGCCTGCAGGCCGTCGATACGCTGGTCGTCGACAAGACGGGCACGCTCACCCTCGGCCGGCCCCGCTTGACGCAGGTGCTGGCGACTGGATCCGCCGGCGACGATTCGCTCGTCCTGCGTCTGGCGGCGAGCCTCGAACAACACAGCGAACACCCGCTGGCGCGGGCCATCCTAGACGGGGCGGGCGAACGGAATCTTCGGCTGGCAGACGTCGACGGGTTCGCGGCGGTGACCGGCATGGGAGTCACCGGGCGGGTCGATGGACAGGATGTCGCCTTCGGCAACCTGAAGCTGATGGCGAAAGCTGGTGCCACCGTCGCCGACACCGACCGGGAACGCGCCGCCGAACTCCAGGCTCAGGGCGCGACCGTCATGTTCCTGGCCGCGGGCGGGCAGTGGTGCGGCATGCTCGCGGTGCAGGATCCGATCAAGGAGAGCACCCCTGCCGCCATCCGGGCGCTGCACGGTGCCGGTCTGCGCATCGTCATGCTGACCGGAGACAACCGCGCCACCGCCGAGGCCGTCGGGCGTGAACTGGGCATCGACGAAGTCCTCGCCGAGGCTCTACCCGACCAGAAGCTGGCGACCATCGAACGCCTGCAGCAACAAGGTGCCAAGGTGGCGATGGCCGGCGACGGCATCAACGACTCGCCGGCCCTGGCCCAGGCCGACGTCGGCATCGCGATGGGCACCGGCACCGACGTCGCCATGGAGAGCGCCGCCGTGACCCTGGTGAAGGGCGATCTCGGCGGCATCGTGCGCGCCCGGGAACTGAGTGCCGCGACCATGCGCAACATCCGGCAGAACCTGCTGTTCGCATTCGGCTACAACGCAGCTGGCGTCCCGCTGGCCGCGGGCGTGCTGTTCCCGTTCACGGGCTGGCTGCTGAGCCCGATGGTCGCAGCCCTGGCGATGAGCCTGAGCTCGGTGTCCGTGATCGGCAACGCCCTGCGCCTGCGATCGTTCCACCCGACGGTACGGAACCGGGTACAAACAACAACCTCACCGGGAAACATTCCCGTGTGAGGAAGAACTCCCGGCTGAGTTGGTTTTTGTACCTGGTTCGGTACGGGACTAGTTGCGAGCCAGAACGCCCTCGGGCGCGAACGCGATCGCGTCCGGCCGCAACGCGGCGACGCGGCGAGTGGCGTCGGCCGGCAGCAGCCGGTAGACGTGCGTTCCGAGCGGCCCACTGCGCACTACGCACAACTGACCGGCGCGCACTTCCTGCGCCTCGCGTGGCGACAACTCGAGCCAGGGCAGAGCCCCGTCATCCGCCTGGAAGTAGAACTTGACGGTGCCCGGACCGGGCTTGCGGGCATCGGCCAGCAAGCGATCGACCGCGATCCGCTCCTCGCGCTGTCGCCGTTCCCGGTCGAGCCGCTCCTGCTCCTTGCGGGTGCGCGCGCGCTCTTGTTCGCGGAGTTCCTGCACCTCCTCGGCACGCTGGCGCTGTTCCTGTTCGATCTGCTCCCGGCCCTTCTGCTTGCGCTCGACGCGCTGCTCGTGCGCCAACTGGCGGGCCTTCTTGTCCGAGAGCAGCCTGGCCTTCTTGAGCTGGTCGCGCAGATTCATGCGCGCCATTCTACCAGCGTTCAGCTCCCGGGGACGAGGTCGTCGTGGGCCGCGTCGAACTTGACCGCGATGCCGACCATGCCGCTGCCCATGTTCTCGATGCGAACCAGCTCGCCGGCGATGCTGCCCTGGCGCCCTTCGATCTCGACGTGCACCGGCACCCGCCCCTCGGCCAGGAAGAACACGCCTTCGCGCGAGATGTTCTGGCCGGAACCGGTCAACGGAGCGGCCTCGAACCGCACCGTCACGGCGCGGTCGAGTTCGTGGCGTTCGGACCGACGGCTGTCGGCCGTGTGTTGCACCTTGTCATCCATGCATGGCCTCCGCCGACAGCATCGGACGTTGCCGTCCCCGTACTGAACCGCGGCTCGCCGCCGGCTACGTTGGCACCGTGCGCGAGAACCCCTACGACCGCGAACCCGGCTACGCCGTGCGCTACCGCGACCGGCGCTTTCGGACCGGCTCCGGGGCCGCGACCGACCGCCGGGAACGTCGCGCGCTGCGGCGACTGCTGCGGCGAGCGGCGACGGCGCCCGGCCCGTGGCTGGACGTGCCGTGCGGAGCCGGCCGGCTGACCGACGAGCTGCCGGGCAGCAAGGTCCAGGTCGACCGCGACCCGACCATGGTCGCGGCGATCGACGCCCCCCACCCGAAGGCCTGCGCCAGCGTGCACGCGCTGCCGTTTGCCGACGGGACCTTCGGCGGGGCCCTGTGCATGCGCCTGCTGCAGCACATCCCCACCGGCGACGAACGCGTGGCGATCCTACGCGAGCTGCGCCGCGTCACCAGAGGGCCCCTGCTGGCCTCGTTCTTCGACGCCAACAGCCTGCAGCACCTGCGCCGCCGCCTGCGCCCTTTGTTCGGTCGCCGCCGCTCGGGCCGCCACGCCGTCTCGCGCCGCACCTTCGCGCGCGAACTCGCCGCCGCCGGCTTCGAAGTGGTCGCAATGAAACCCCTCTTGCGATTCGTCGGCGAACAGACCCTGGTGCTGGCTCTACCTCGGATGAGGGAAAGTCCTCTCATCTGAGCCCGCACAATGACCGATAGCAGCGGGGCAGGAGAGATGATCACCACCACGCCCCCCCGTTCCCCCGATTGCCGGGTGCAGCACAGTGGCGCCGCCGCGGCCACGTCGCGGTCGACGCGCGTCCTGCTGGTCGAGGACGAACCGCTGACTGCGGAGGTGTTCGCCCGTTCCCTGCAGCGCGCCGGCATCCAGGTCGACGTCGCCCGCGACGGCCTGCAGGCATTGCGGCACCTGCGCGACCACACCCCGAGCTTGTTGGTGCTCGACATGAGTCTGCCGGCACTGTCCGGTGCATCGGTGGTGCGCGAGTTGCGCGCATCCGGAAGCCCCGATCTGCCGGTCGTGGTGGTATCGGGCAGCGAGCAGCGGGCGTGCTCGCTCGGCGACGACGAACTGTATCCCGGCGTGTGGCTCAAGAAGCCGGTCAAGCCGCGCAAGCTGGTCGACGTCGTGCGCTCGCTGCTCGGCGACCGGCAGGCCTGAGTCAGCCGCCGAACACCGATTCTGCGAACGCCTCGATCTCGGCCAGGGACAGGCCGACGCCAAACGGCCACGGCAGCTCGCGGTCGTGCAGCAGTTCGACGTCCGGCCGGTGTTCCCCCTGCCGGGAGCGCACGGCGACGTAGTCGAGCAGCCGCTGGATACTGCGCGAACCGGGGTAGCCGTGCAGGAGCACCAACCGCACCGGTAGCGAACCGAGCGCCGCGACCGCCTGCTTCGGCAACGAGCCGGCTCCGACCAGCACCAGGCCGCTGATGTGCTCGCGGAACTCGCCCAGGTGCAGCGCCACCACCGCCGCCGCCTCACGATCGCAGACCAGCAGCGGCTTGCGGTCGCCGGGCGGCAGCAACTCGGGCAGATGCTGCACGGTCTGCAACAGCGCCTTGGCATACGGCCGCCCGCCGCCCGGCGAATCGACACAGACGACGTTCCAACCGCGCGCGCGCCCGAACGAGCCGAGTTCGCGTTCGAGCCACAGCGCCGAGCGCGTCGCCGGCCCGATCGGGCGCCGCCCGTGCGCGCCATAGCACGGTGCTGCCGACGCGAACACCACCAGCGGGCGCGCCGTGACCTGCTCGACCTCGTCGATGAGCCGCAACCGCACCGGCTGCACGATGTCCCCGATCGGCAGCGCCGCCGCAACGCTGCCGGTCATGCCGGCCAGCGGGGGGCGCTCGAAGGTGACGTTCGCAAGGCATCGCTCGAGCCGTTCCAGATCGGCGACGGCCGTGCTCTCGACCGCGAACGCCTCCCCCGTGTAGACGCGCACGACCTCCGCGGCGAGCCCGTCGAGCTGCGCGCGGGCCAGGTCCGGCAAGGCCTCACGCAACTCGCGCGCCCGCCCGAGGGCCAGATCACAGCGTTCCTGAAAGCCCGTCAAGACGTGGAATCGCCAACGCAGGCGAGGGTCGTGCGCACGCGCGCCGGCGCCGTCGATCAACGTGTCGATCTCGACTTCGTAGCTGCCGTCGGGGAGCTCGCCCGCCGGCACGGAGGCCTCCGCCTGGGCCGTGCGCAGGTCGTCGAACGAAGTGTGGTGTCGGAGTTCGAGCCGGCGCACGACGCGGCCATCGCCGTCGCGCACCCGGATCGCGAACGCGACCTCACCCGGTAACTCGATCGGATAGGGCAGGTAGAGGGTGAAGTTCGCAGCCCGACACGCCGCCACCGTCGCCTTGCCGTCGACGACCTCCGGCAGCACGAACGCCGCCATCGCCGCGCGCAGTTGGAAGTGGTCGTCACACTCGACACCGCGCAACCACGCGAGCGCCTGCGCGACCGGACGGATCGCCACCCCGCCGTCCTCGGCCGCGAGCAGCTCGGCGACGTGGGCGATCGCGTCGACGTCGCGATCCTTCAGCTCGTCGAAGACCATCGCGCGCAGGCGTTCGAGGTGCAGGAAGGCCCACTTCTCGCGGTAGACCACCCCCTGGGCCGGCGCCATCGACGTCAGCAGGACCAGCAGCGGGAACGCGATCGCGACGAACCGACTGGACGGGTGCGACATGCGGATCAGGTTACGGCAGGTTCAGGGTCTTGTGCGTCTGCGGCACGACGCGCAGGTCGAACTCGTGGCGCATCGCGGTGGCCACGCAACGCTCCAGATCGCGCGCCGGCAACGGCCGCTTGCAGGCGCCGAACGGCGTCACCGGTTGCAGCACCAACAGCAGCTTGTCGCGCAGCGGACGCAGCCGTTCGAGGGCGCGCTCGAAGCCGACGTCCTGGACCTTGTCGGTCAGGACGATCTTGACGTCGACGCTGGCGCCGCGGCGCAGCGCGACCTCGATGCAGCGCAGGTGGCGGTCGCCGTGGTCCGCGCCCGGCAACAGCCGCAGGTCCTGCCGCGGCGGTTCGCCGAGCGTCTCCGGCAGCTTGTAGTCGGCACTGAGGTGGTCGACCTGGTTCACGCACACGGCCAGGGCGTCGGGGTCGAGCGCCGCCGTCTCGAGGTGCAGGCGCATGCCGTGGTCGCGCACCGCACGGCCGAACTGGTGCACGAACTCGGGAAACGAAAGCGGCTCGCCGCCGGTGACGCTGACGCGCGCGCGGCTGCCGGCCGCGCTCGCGTTCGCAGCCTGCCGGACCAGCTCGGCCGCGCGCGACGCGCGCACCGGATTCGGCTCCGCCTGCGATCGCGGTCCGATCTGCACGCGCGCTCGCGGCGGCGCCTGGTAGCTGTCGGGCGTGTCGCAGTAGAGGCAGCGGATCGGACAGGTCGCGACCCGCACGAACGTCATCGGCACGCCGACGAAGCGGCCTTCGCCCTGCACCGAATGGAACACCTCGACCAGCGGCGCCTTCGCCTCGCGCTCCTCGCGCTCCCGCCGCACCTGCCGGCGACGCAGTTCGGAGAAGGCCTGCCTGAGGTCGGACATCGCCGCCCGCCTCCCTTACCCGCCGAAGCGCTCGGCCAGTGCGTTGAGGACCGAGATGCCGCGCGCGAGGTCCTCGTCGCTGGCCGCGAACGAGACGCGGAAGTGCGTGTCGCGCGCGGAGAACGCCTTGCCCGGCACGATCAGCAGCTTCTCCGCCACCGCCGCCGCGACGAACTCGTCGCTCGCGACCGGCTCACCGGCGGCCGTGCGCGGCAGCCGCGGGAACGCGTAGAACGCCCCTTCGGGCGGCGACAGCGCATAACTCGGGTGCAGGTCGCGCACCAACCGGTCGCGCTTGTTCCGGTACTGCTCGCGATACGGGGCGAGATCGACCTCCGGCATCGCCGCCAGCAGCGCGTGCTGGAACGGCGCCGGCGCGCACACGAACGAAAACTGCTGCAGCGTCTTCAGCGCGTCGAGCACGTTCGCCGGACCGGTCGCGTAGCCCATCCGCCAGCCCGGGATGCCGTAGCTCTTGCTGAAACCGCCGAGCTGGATGCAGCGGTCGCTGTACTGCAGCGGCGACGCGTAGTCCTCGCCGTAGCAGAACAAGTCGTAGATCTCGTCGCTGACGACGTAGGCGCCGACCTTGTCGGCGATGCGGGCGACGGCCTCGACCTCGCCGCGATCCAACAGGCCGCCGGTCGGATTGCTCGGCGAGTTCACGAACACGATCTTGGTCTTCTCGTTGACCAGTTCCTCGAGCTGCGTCACGTCGATCCGGAACCGCTCGCCGTCGCGATCCGGATAGGTCTCGTAGTAGCGCACCTGCGCGCCGCACAGCGTCGCCAGGTGCTTGTACATGACGAAGTACGGGTCCGGCAGCACGATCTCGTCGCCCGGATCGAGCAGGCTGAGGAAGGTCAGCATCAACCCGCCCGAAACCCCACTGGTCAGCAGGCAGGTTTCCGGGCGACGGCCGAGCCTGCGCTCGACGTCGTCGAGCACCAGTTCGTTGAGACGGGGCAGCCCCTGCGTGACCGTGTAGCGGTTGTGGCCGTCGCGCATCGCGCGGCACGCCGCCTCCACCAGTTCCGGCGGCGGGTCGTAGTGCGCCTGCCCGATCGAGAGGTTGATCGGGTCCTCCATCGTCGCCATCAGCTCGAAGATGCGACGGATGCCACTCGGCTCGATGCCGCGCACGCGGCGCGAGAGCCCGATGTCCTCGGCGGCCACGGCGGGAGCTACTTGTCGCCCTCGGCCTCTTCCTTCTTCTTCTTCTTGGACTTCTTGGTGACGACCTTGAACTTGGTGCGCACCTTCGGGAGGCCGGTGACTCCGTCCTCCTCGGTCCAGCGGCCGGCCTTCTTCAGCGCCGCAATGCGCTCGACGCGCGTCCAGACGTTGCGCTGGCTCGGGCCGGTGCCCTTGGACTTCAGACTGCTGTGGATCGACATGAGATTGGCTG
>DRKG01000087.1 GCA_011051855.1 bacterium
CAGCGGCGAACACGGGGCGTTGCTCGCCACCGCTGACGACCACGAACGACTGCTCTCGCGCGTGCGGCGCGCGAGCGAAGGCCCGGTGCCGTCGGGGCCGGCGCTCGCCGCTCAGGCGTTGCTGCGCGCGGGCCTGCTGTTGGGCGACGAAGCGCTCTACGAACGCGGCGTGGCGGTGCTGCGCGCCGAGCACGACCTGATGCGCGACCACCCCGGCGCCTGCCCGTCGCTGCTGCTGGCGCTGCACTTCCACGTCGCCGAGCCCGAGGAGATCGTGGTCGCCGGCCCACCCGACGACGCGCGCACGCGCGCGCTGCTACAGGCCGCGTGGAGCCGGCTTGCTCGACCGGCCGTCGTGGCACCACTGCGAGCGCGCCATCGCGACGAGCTCGCCGAACTGTCGCCGGTGTTTCGCGGCAAGACTCCGCTGGATTCGGTGCCGGCGGCCTACGTGTGCCGGCGCGGCGCCTGCCAGGCACCGGTCACCGACCCGGCGCGCCTGCGGTAGGGCGGCGCATCGCTCTCGCGACCGCTCAGCCGGTCAGACGCCGGGAGTCCTCGAACACCTGCTCGCCATCGCAGGTGCGTAGGTAGTCGCAGAACGCCCGCAGGAACCAGTCCAGTTCGTCGGCGGTATCGGCGTCGAGCGCCTTGCGGTCCTGTGCCTGGTCCAGGCGGCGCGCCAGGTCGAGGAACGGCTGCGTCGCCAAAAGGAACGCCGGAAAGTCTTCGGCCGGCTCCGGCGCGTCGGCGAGCCGGCGCAGCTTGGCGAGCCAATGCGCTTGCTCCTGGTCGTATTGTTCGCGCGCCTGCCTCCTCTGCTCGAGGGTCAGGTTGCGGGGGTCGGCGAGAAAGTCGTAGGTGTCCACTGTTCGGGTCCGGGTTCGGTCAGCGCACGGCGCGGTTGAAGAACTCCGTTGTGGATCGGCCCATCGCATCGGATTCTTGAGGGCAATGCCCCGGGCCCTCGACTTCCGTCCGCTCGAGTCGGATGCATCCACCGCGCTCGCGTTGGCCACGGCTGCCGGCGCGCACGGCGCCTACGTGCGCAACGCGCTCGCGGCCGGAGAGCACGAGGGCTTCGTCGCCGCGTGCGACGGCGAGCCGTTCGCCGTCGCCTGGTTCGGCGCGCGCGGCAACCTGGTGCTGATCGCCGATGACCGCTGCCAAGGGGTGGCCCCCGAACTGGCAGCGCGCATCCACCGCTCCCGGCACAACTGGCGCATCGTGCTCGGGCCCGATCCGCTGGTCGCGGCGCTGGCGGAGGGGTTCGACCGCAAGGCGCTGGCGCAGCGTCGCCAGGCCTACTACGCGGCGGATCCCGACGACGTGCCGGGAGACCTGGTGCGCGACGACGTGCGCGCGCCGACGGTGCGCGACCGCGAACGGCTGGCGCGCGCGACCCTGGCCCTGAACGCCAGCGACCTGAACATCCCGCCGAACCGGGTCGACCGGCGCTGGCTCTACGACATGATCGACGCGCGCATCGCCGACGGCACGACGCGCTGCATCGGTCCGGCGGGCGGCCTGTGGACCAAGCTCGATTTCGGCAGCACCGGCCCCGGCGGGGTGGTGATCGAGGGCGTGTTCACGTTCCCGGATCGGCGGGGCCGTGGACTCGGCAGCCAACTGGTCGCGACCTGCATCGCCACCGGCGGCCAGCGCATGTCCCTGCACGTCGCCGAACACAACCGGGCGGCACGTTCCGCTTACGAACGGGCGGGCATGCGCTGCGTGGGGAGCTGTTCCCTGCTGCTACTGAGCTGAGCGGCGGATTCAGCGCAGCACGTAGGCGTAGGCCAGTTCGGGGCCGAACAGCGGATGCCGACAGCGTTGCCGCAGGTGCACGGAGCGCAGTTCGCGGCGCAGGGTGGCGTGCAGGCGCTCGGCGGGTTCGAGCTTGCCGACCGCCCGCAGGCTCTTCGCCAGCAGCGCCTTGGTCAGCGGGGAGTCCGACAGCCGGGCGGCGCGTGCGAGCGCGTTCTGCATATCGCCGATCTCGCCGCGACGTTCGTGGGCATAGGCGCGCAGCAGGTAGGCGAACGCGCTGTCGCCGTCGTGCGAAAGCCGGCGTTCCACGCTGGGGAGGCGGCGGCCGGTGGTCTCTACTTCGTGCAGTCCCCCGACGAACGAGCAGGCATCGGCCACCGCCGTGCCCGGATGCAGCCGCTGCACGGAAGCCAACAGCGCCGGAAGTTCCGGGGCACTACCGAGGCGCACGAGCACGGCGCCTTCGTCGGCGAACTCCCCGACCCTGCTGTCGAGTTCGAGCGGGTGTTCGAGCAGCCAGCGAAGGTCGTCGAGCAGGTAGCGGCGCGCGCGTTCGGCCTGGTTCTGCAGGATCGCGTGAGCCGCCTGCATGCGCAGCAGTTGGTGGGTGAGCGCCGTGGCACCGTCCGGATCGTACTCGGCGCGGGTGGCGCGCAGCACCCGGGCGAGGTCGTCGTGCCGCCCGGCTTCGAGCAACGCGACGCCGTAGGGCAGGAGCACGTTCGGCTTCGGAAGCCGCAAGGCTGCGTGCCGGAATGCGTCGCAGGCCGCCAGGTAGTCACCGGTGCCGAGGCAGGCCCAACCGAGGTGGTAGGCAACCAGCGCGCGCTCGGGCATGCGTTCGTGCAGGCGTTCGAGCACCGGCCGGGCCGCCGCGAACTCGGCCCGGAACAAGTCGGCGATGGCTCCGGTCCACAGCACCTCGTCGTCGTGGGGACGTTCGCGCTGCGCCACCAGGGACAGCGTGCGCAGGTCCGCGTCGTAGCGGGCCGCCTGTTGCGGGGACCGGGCGGCGCGGGCCAGCAGCAGGGTGCGCGCCAGACGGTGTTGCACGGTGGGCGACGAGCGCTGTGCGTAGCCGAGCGCTTCGCGGCAGATGCGCTCGGCATCGTCGGCATCGCCGCGCAGCAGCATCAGCTCGGCCAGCGGGGCCAGCAGGAACGGTGCGGCGCCGTCGCGCGGGCGGGAACGGAACAGAGCGTCGGCGGCCAGGTTGATGCCGCCGGTGCGCAGCAGTTGCTCGGCGTCGAGCACGGTCGCGACGACGCGCGGGTCGCGCGAGGTGATCGCCGCCACCGGCATCGGCGGCAGCGCGTCTTCGCCGAGAGCCAGCCGCGTGGCCCAGGCGAGGCGGTCGAGGGCGGCGAGCAGATCCGGGGTTTCGCTGTCGGGGGCATACGACTGCGCGGCGAGCACGGTCACGCGCTCGCCTTCCTGCAGCGACGCGGTCAACGCCTGGGCAGGGC
>DRKG01000088.1 GCA_011051855.1 bacterium
GCCACTTGTGGCCGGCGAGGAACTGCCACTGGTCCTGGTCGGCCGGCAGCGGCGCCCAGATCTCCGGCGGAAGGTCCGAGCGGGTCAGGATGTTGCCGTGCGCGCGCACCACCATGGACTCGATCGCGTTGCGCAGTTCGCGCACGTTGCCGGGCCAGTCGTATTGCACCAGCGCGACCAGCGCGTCCCGGTCGATCGACTCGACGTCCTTCTGGTGCAGCTCGGCGAAGTGGCGCAGGTAGTGCTCGATCAGGAGCTTGATGTCCCCGCGCCGGTCCTTGAGCGCCGGCAGCTCGATGGTGACGACCTTCAACCGGAAGTAGAGATCCTGGCGGAACGTCCCGTCCTCGACCTTCTTGACCAGGTCGGCGTTGGTCGCCGCCAGCACGCGCACGTCGACCGGCCGCACGGTGTTGTCCCCGAGCCGCGTGACCGCACGCTCCTCGAGCACGCGCAACAGCTTGACCTGCGTCGACGGCGGCATCTCGCCGACTTCGTCGAGCAACAGCGTGCCGCCGTGTGCGTACTCGAACTTGCCTTCGCGGTCGGCAACCGCACCGGTGAACGCACCCTTCTTGTGGCCGAACAACTCGGATTCGATGGTGCCCTCGCTCATCCCGCCGCAGTTGATCGCGACGAACGGCCGGTCCTTGCGCGGCGACAGGTTGTGGATCGCGCGCGCGACCAGTTCCTTGCCGGTGCCCGACGGGCCGAGGATCAGCACCGACGCGGCAGTGCCGGCGATCTGCCGCACCAACGACAGCATGCGCTGCATCTTCGGGTCCTGGCCGATGATGCCTTCGAGGCCGTAGGAGCGTTCCATCTGCCCCTTCAGCTCGTCGTAGGCGACGTCCTTGTCGTGGTCCTCGAGCGACTTCTTGACCTTGGCGCGCAGATCCTTGAGGTCGACCGGCTTCTCGACGTAGTAGGTCGCCCCCTGCTCCATCGCCTGCACCGCGATCTCCCGTCCGCCGTGGCCGGTCAGCATCACGACCCGGCAGTTGGGATAGGTCTGGCGAGCCTTCTCCAGCACGGCGAAGCCGTCGACGTCCTGCATCACCAGGTCGGTCACGACCACCGCGAAGCGCCGCTCGGCCAGCATCTCGACCGCCTGCCGGCCGCTCGCAGCCGTCGTGATCTGCACCGGCAGGACGGCCAGCGCCTCGACCAGCGCCTCGCGCAACGCATCGTCGTCGTCGACGACGAGGATCGGGTTCGTGTTCATGCTCATGTTCGGTCGGCGGCGACGTCGACGGCGTGGATCGGCAACCGCAGAGCGAACTGCGTGCCCCGGCCGGGCTCCGACTGCAGCGACAGGGTGCCGCCGTGCTCCTCGGCGACCCGGCGCACGGTCGGAAGGCCGAGGCCGGTGCCACCCTGCTTGGTGCTGAAGAACGGTTCCAGGACCTTCCGTTGCCGTTCTTCCGGGATGCCCTCGCCGGTATCGGTGACCCGGATCACGGCGAAGTCGCCGTCGCGCCGCGTCGAGACCATCACCTCGCCACCGGCGGACGTCGCCTCCTTTGCGTTGCGCAGCAGGTTGACGACGGCACCGTGCACGTGGTCCCAGTCGCACGCGACCTCGCCGACGTCGTTGCCGGCGAAGAACCGCAGCGACACCCCGGCCTCCTTCATCTCCGGCTCCTGAAAGTCGACCAGCGCCTGCAGGCGGCGGTTGAGGTCGACGGGCTTGATGTCCGGCTCCGGCGCCCTCGCATAGCCGAGAAACTGCTCGAGGATGTCCTGCAGCCGCCGCACCTCGCCCTCGACCGTCGACAGGCGCTTGAAGGTGCGCTTGTCGCGGGTGCTCTCCTGGTCGCGGAAGTCCTCCAGCACCAACTGCAGGTTGAGCCCGATCGTGCTCAGCGGGTTGCGCACCTCGTGGGCGAAGCCGGCGAGCAGGGTGCCGAGCTGGGCGAGACGCTGAGTGCGGATGCGCTGCAATCGTTGTTCGCGCACGGAATCGGCCATCGGGCGAAACACGATAGAACGCGGGACCGGCGATTGCTCGCCCGTGGCGCAGTTTCCGTCGGCGCCGACCGGGCGTATGGTCTGCGCCATGCCGACGCGCCGCCAGCCGCTCGCCGACGCCGATCCCGACACCCTGCGCAACGAGTGCGTCGCCGCGCTGCGCGCCGGCGAACTGTGCGTGCTGCCCACCGAGACCGTCTACGGACTGGGCTGTTTGCCGAGCGACCATCGCGCGGTGCAGAAGCTGCGCGCGTGCAAGCATCGCAGCGAACGGCAGCCGTTCACCTGGCACCTCGCCGACGCGACGGACCTCGATCGGCTCGGTGCGCGGCTGCCTCTGCCGGCGGAGCGCCTGATCGCGCGCTACTGGCCGGGCCCGCTCACGCTGATCCTGCCGGGCAAGGACGGCGGGACCATCGGGGCACGGCTGCCTGCCCACGAGTTCACCCGCGCGGTGATCCGCGCCGCGGGCGAACCCCTGTGGCTGACCAGCGTCAACGACAGCGGCCAGCCGCCGCTGGTCGAGCCCGATGCGATCGCGGCCAGGTGCGCCGACCAGGGCGTGGCCCTGTTCGTCGACGACGGACCGTCACCGCTGGGCACGGCATCGACGATCGTGCGCGCCACCGACGGCGCCCTCGAGGTGCTGCGCGAGGGGATCCTGTCGCGGCAGGAGATCCTGTCGACGGCTGCCGACCTGATCCTGTTCGTGTGCACCGGCAACACCTGCCGTTCGCCACTGGCGGAGGCGATCGCGCGCGAAGCGACCGCGCAGGCGATGGGCGTTCCCGTCGAGCAAGTGCTCCAGCGCGGCCTGCGGTTCGCCAGCGCCGGCACCGCCACCGTGCTCGGCATGCCGGCCAGCGACGGCAGCGCGGCGGCGGCGGCGGAGATCGGCCTCGATCTGTCCGCCCACCAGAGCCAGCCGATCGACCCCGAGCTGCTGCGGCAGGCGGAACGCATCTACTGCCTGAGCGACAGCCACCGGCGGGCGCTCCTGGCCGAGGCCCCCGACGTCGCCGACAAGGTCTCTCTGTTGCGCCCCGACGACCGCGACATCGCCGACCCCTACGGCAGCGACCTGCCCGCCTACCAACGAGCCCGCGACGAGATCCGCGCTGCGGTCGCCGCACGGCTGGGCGATTGGTGGCCGTAAGCAGCGCGACGGCCACAGCCGGCCGCTCACGCGTCGACGCTGCGGCGCTGGTCGCGCATCAGACGCAGGAACTGGCGCTTCTTCATCATCGGGTGCCCCATGTAGTCGCCGGGCTCGGTGATGTCGCGGAGAACGACCGTGGCGCCGGCGAACCGGCAATCCGGCGAGATCTGCAGGTGGCCGGCGACGCCGACCTGGCCGGCGAGCACGCAGCGTGCGCCGAGTCTCGTCGAACCGGCGATCATCGCCCCGCCGGCCATCACCACGTCCTCACCGATGTCGCAGTTGTGGGCGATGTGCACCAGGTTGTCGAGCTTGGTGCGGGCGCCGATGCGGGTGACACCGAGCGTGCCGCGATCGACGGCTGCATTGGCGCCGATTTCGACGTCGTCCTCGACCACCACCACCCCGAGTTGCGGCACCTTGAGCCACGTGGCCCCCTCGCGCGCGTATCCGAAACCGTCGCTACCGACGACTGCATTGGACTGCAGGATGACCCGGTCGCCGAGTCGGCAACCGTCGCCGACGGTCGCGTTCGCGTGGATCAGGCAGTTCCGACCGAGCCGCGCGCCATCGCCGACCACCGCTCCCGCCAGCACCGCGGAGCCGGCACCAATGCGCGCTTTGCCGATCGAGGCGTTCGGCCCGACCTTCACCGGGGGCTCGAGTTCGGCCTCGGAATGCACCCAGGCGCTGGGATGGATGTCGTGCTCGCTCGCCAGCGGCAGCGGGTGGAAGTGCATCGCGACCTTGGCGTAAGCGACGTCGACATCGGGCACGACGATCAGGCTCGCCGGGGTCTCGATCTCTTCCTTCGCCAGCAGCGCCCCCGCGGCGGTCACCTTGGCGGCTTCGTAGTAGTCCGGGTGGCGCACGAACCCGATCTGGTCCGGCCGGGCCTCGCGCAGGTCGCCGAGACCGACGATGCGGCGCGCACCGTCCCCCACCAGACGGCCGGCGACGAGTTCGACGAGCGAGGCGACGGTGACTTCGGTCATGGCTTGCGATTATGCAGGGCGCGCAAGCGACTTGCCGCAACCAGTCGCCGGGATCGTGGCCACGCCGGATCGAACGGCACGCTCTCGCCGCAGACCTGCCGCAGGCACACCGCGGCGAGCCGAACCAGTTCGCGGTCGTCGGCGACCAGGAAGTCGGCGACCAGCGCGCACGCCGCGGCATCGCTGCGGCCGGCGAGCGCCGCGCACAGAGTGACGCAGTCGTCGCGATCGCCGGCATGCGCAATGGTCGCCAACGCCGTCGGCGCCGGGACGTCGAGCCGCCACAGCGGCAGCAACTCACGCCAACGGCCGGCCGGCAGCAGCACCCGCGCGGCCTCGGCGAGCACGAACGGATCGGCGAGGGAGCGCAGCGCGAGCGCCTGTTCGGTGTCCAACGGCCCGCGGGCGAGCCGCCCGAGCAAGGCCCGCGCACAGCGACTGGGAAAGCGCGCCCGCAGCGCCGCCGCCAGCGGCGTATCCCCGCAGCAGCGCACTGCCAGCCGTTCTCCGGGCTCGACCCGCATCAGGTCCTCGAGATCGCCGCGCGTCTGCACCGGCCGCGGCAACGACGCAAACACCGGCGGCGGGGAACGGAAGAAGGTCGGATCGATGGCGAACGCGATGCGGCTGGCGAGTGCCGGCTCGCGCAACGCCACGCCGCTCGCGTCCGCGAGCCCGAGTGCCGCGGCCATCCACGCCGACGGAGCGCCAACCGGCAGCATGCGCGCCGCCAGCTCCGCCGCCCGCCCGCGATCGGCCGGGGTGTCGGCCAACGCCTGCCCCTGCTCGAACGAGAGCCGCGCGCGTTCGCGCCGCTCCCGCCAGCGCAGCAGCAGCGACCGCTCGCGCGCGGGCGCTTCGGGCGCGGCGTCGGTGGCCGGAGCCGACTCGGCCGGCGCGAGCCAATCGACCCACGCGCCATCGACACGCAGCGGGGCACGCACGGGCAACACACCCCGCAGCGCGCGCACGACGTCGTGCGGGCCGCCGAGGTGGGCCCGGTGCAAGGCCCAACGCGCGGCGTCCGACCAAGCGGAGAAGTGCCGGCGCACCGGCGGCCGGGCGACCGCCGACACCAACACCGCGGCCTCGCCGACGGTGAACACCCCGTTCCACGGGTGCGCGGCACGCGCCGCCAGGAACAGGCGACGCAACCGCTCCGGGGCAACCCGATCGAGCGCGATCGGCTGCAGCACGAGCCCGGCACCGACGACGCGCCGCAACTGCCGCTGGAACGCGACCGACGCGCGGTGGGCGGTGGCGGCGGTCGGCCATTCGCCGACCACCACGACCTGCCGCGAAGCGTCCGGCAACTCGCGCAGGCCGCGGTAGGCACGGGTCGGAACCGGCACCTCGATCCCGGGCCACGTCGCCGGCGGCGGGACCGGCCCATCGAGCACCGCGCGCCGCTGCAGCGTCGCGAGTTCCGCAAAGGTCGCGGTGCGCTCGACGACCAGTCGGCGAGCGCGCGCGAGGTCGAGGCCGACGCGGCCGGTGCCGCCGCCGAGCAGCAGCACCCGGTCGCCATCGCGGGCCAGCGCGTGCACCAGGGCCGCGCACAGGGGTTCTTCGTCGCGGTCGGGACCGGCGGCACACACCACCTCACCGCCGAGTCGGAGTTGCAGTTCCTGGTGCTTGCGTATGTAGACCAGCGCGGCGTCGCCGCAGCGGGCGAGCACCTGGTCGGCGGCGGGTGCCGGTTGCGGCATCAAGACGTCGGCGGCCAGCATCACCGCCGTCGCCCCGCAGGCGATCCCGACCCGGCCGATGGCGCCCGCCGCCAGCAGGATGGCGACGAACGCGCCCAACCGGGGGGCCGCCGCCGGCACGCTGTCGACGACCACGAACCAGGTTCCGACCAGCACCGGTATCCAGGCGGCGAGCGCCAACCACCAGCGACCGCCGGGCACGGCGGCGGGAGCGGCGCCCGGCAGCGCCGGCGTCATCGCCCCGAGCGACAGCACCATCGCGAGTGCGAACGCCGCCGAGGCCGCCGTCAGGTACCCGGCGGCGATCGCGGCGACGGCGGCCGACAGCCCGAAGAGCGGCACTGCGAACACGCCGAGCCAGCGCGCCTCGGTGAGCCGCCAACCGACCGCGGCCCCGAGCAGTGCGCCGGCGACCGCCAGCAAGCCGGACCAAGTCCCCACGCCGAGCAGCTCGGCGACGGCTACCGCCAGCGCCAGCACGATCGCGACCGCGCGCAACAGGTTCCGTCCGGCGGGCCACACGAGCGTCAAGCGCACCAACCCGAAGCCGATGCACGCCCACGGCAGCCAGTCGGGCCACCCGGACAGCCAGCCTTGGACCGGCAGCGAGGCCCCGTGCTGCAACGCTTCTCCGTGCGCCAGCCCGAAGCCGGCCGCGAACGCACCGATCCCGGCCGCCGCCGCGACGCCGGCGAAGGCCGCGGTGGCGGTAGGCGCAGCCGGCTCGACCAGCGGTTCGCCGCCGGCCACCGGTCCATCCGCCTCGGGACCGACCATGTCGAACAGGATACCCGGTCGCGCGAGCGGGCATTCCGGCGGCGACGGGACCACTCCAACGGCCGCGGGGCTCGAATCTCCGATCTGCAACTGGCCGCTCGGCTACCCGGGGCTAACGCGTCGCGCCCTGCAATTCGGCCAGGGCCTGCACCGCCTGGGCCGCCGTGTGGCAGGCGAGCAGCCGCTCGCGCACCTCGGCCCTCGACAGCAGCTTGGCGATCTCGGCCAGCGTCTTGATGTGCTGCAGCTTCTTGCTGCGCGGAATCACCAACCCGATCACGATCCGGGCCGGCTCCCCGTCGAGCGTCTCGAACGGAATCCCGGTCGGATTGAGCCCGAGCACCGCCACCAGATCGTCGATGCCATCGATGGCAGCGTGCGGGATCGCGATGCCGTGCTCCATGCCGGTCGTCATGCTCTTCTCGCGCACGAC
>DRKG01000089.1 GCA_011051855.1 bacterium
GTAGACGCCGTCGTCGGTGGCAAACCAGGTGCGCGCACCGTGGTCGTCGACCATCGCGTAGACCGGGCGGGTGATCGTGTGGCCACCGAGGTCCAGATGCCGAAGCGTGCCGTCGTCGTCCGCGCGCAGGGCGCCGGCGCGCGAACCGACCCAGAGTGCACCGTCGGGCCGTCGCGACGCGCAGACGACGTCGTTGTGCGCGGCCGACCGGCCTCGCCAGGTGCGCACGCCAATCTCGGAGACACGCATGAGGCCCTCGCGGTTGAGGGAGAGCAGCACGCCGTCGCCGTCCGGGATCGCCTCGCGGATGTAGCTCATGGGGTCGTCCCGTGGGATCTCGACCGGGACGAGCTTGCCGTTCTGCAGCCACGCCGCGCCATACAGGCTTGCCACCAGCACGTTGCCGTGCTCATCGACGGCCACGTACTGCGCGGGTATGGCATCTCGGTGGCTGTCTTCGTCCCGATCTCCGGCGGCCACCTGCTCGATGTCGCCGGTGTCGGGGTCGATGGCGAGCAGGCCGCGGCGGTTGCAGGCCGCCAGGATCCTGCCGTCGTCGCCCTCGGCCATCGCCATCACCCGCGTGTAGATCGAGCGATCGAACAGGGGCACCGTGCGGATCGGGTCGTCGAGGATCGTCAACTGGGCGTCGTGGCCGAGCACGATTCGCCCGTCGCGGAGTTGCAGGATCGATGCGACCTCGGTCGCTGCCAACCCGTCGCCGCGGTCGTAGTTGATCGCCGCGTTGCCCGTGAACTGCACCAAGCCGCGCGTGCCCCCTGCCCAGATGAAGCCTTCGCGGTCGCGCAGCAGCGCCATCGTGCCGACGGACGGTCGGATCGTCAGTGCGACCTCTCCGACCCCCGGCGTGTAGCGCCACAGGCCGAGCTGGGTGCCGTAGAACACGCCGCCGAGACCGTCCGGCAGCAGCGCCGGCTTCACCGATTCCAGCGGAGTGTTCGAGCGCATCGCGACTTCGTGTCGCTGCACGGTGTCGCCGACGTGGACGAGCCAGTCCCGGCCCATGAACCACAACGAGTCGTCGCGTGGATCGACGGCACAGGTGAGCACCTCGCCCGCGGGTAGGCCCGGGATCGCGTCCGGCGTGTCGGCTGGATCGGCGATCGACAATCGGAAGGCGCCGCCCGCACAGGCCGCGACGTAGGTGTCGCGGTGGCGAACGAGTGCGTGCACCCGTCCGAACGCGTGGGACAGGGGGGTCCAACGGTCGCCGTCCAGGCGAAACAACCGGCGTCGGCCGGCGAGCAGCGCGTGCGGCTCGCCACCGAGGTTGCTGGCGGCCGCCGCCGAGATCGGGCCGTCTGCTTCCGGCTGTTCGGGCAGGGGGCGCCACTGGCCGTCGATCCGTCGCGTGGAGCCCAACGGCGCGTGGCGCGCGAACGCCCACAAGTCGCCGGCTTCGTCGGTGGCGAGCAGCGGCCGATAGGCCGCGTTCATGAGCGGCGCGTAGGGCAGCCCGGGATCGACCGTCTGCCACGAGGCGCTGTCGAAACAGGCCAGCCCGTTGGATGTCGACGCCCAGATGCAGCCGTCGGCGGTCTGCACGACCGCGACGACCTCCTGGTGGGGGACGCCGTCGGTTTCGCCGAAGTGCCGCGCCGCGATGCTCTGCGCGCCGAGGCTTTGCGCCAACAGCCCGATGATTGTCAGCAGGCGGCGCAAGGCGGCTCCGCTATTCCGGCAGTTTCGGCAGTGGCCTCGCGGGGCGGGCGCGCGCGGTGTGCGCCTTCGCCGGTGTGCGAAGCTCGGTCTCGGCAAAGGTTTCGAACAGGCGCACCAGTTGCGCCGCCTGCCAATCCAGCGCCGTCAGCAGTTCCTCGGCGAGCTTTTCGCGCGTCGAACTGCGCACTCGTGGCGCTCGCGCCCGGCTCAGCATCTCGAAGCGGTGGTCGGGGTCGAGTGCAGAGATGTCGCGGCCCGAACGGTCGTCGAGCAGGGCTGCGACCACTTCGGCGAGGCGTTTGTAGTCGTCGAGGCCGGGATCGAATACGCCGGCTTCGAACAGCTTCATCATGTCGACGTATTCCTGTGCGAGCAGCGTCCGCACGCTCGCCTTCTCGCCGGGGATCGAATCGAGCAGCGTGCGCATCTCGCGAATCGGCTCGTCGTCCCAACAGATGATGGTGCCACCGACCTCGAGGTGGTCCGCGAGCGACCTGACGAACTCGGGGCGGGGATCCTCGCGATCGAGCTGCGCGAACGAGGCGATCTCCTCGCGGCCGTTGGCGTGGATCGTGCGCACGGCCCACGCGTACGGCGTGCGCTGCCACGGGCGCTGCAGGTCGAACTGCGGCAGCGCGTCGGTGACCAGGGCGATCGACAGGAAGTGGAGCGGCCGTTCGGTCTCGCGCAGTTCTTCGCGCACGAACGGTTCGACGAGGCGTTGCCGCTGCTGGATGCAGGCGAGCGTGCGGCGCTGTCGGAACGTCAGCCCTTCGCGATCGGGTTGCAATTCGCTCAGATCCTCGATGCCCTCCTTGTGCAGTTCGATCTCCTGCGCGCGGGATAGGTCCGGCAGTCGCAGCAACGGCAGCGGCGGGGCTTCGCGTCTGCAGCGCGCGACGTAGGGACACGGGAAGGGGTTCCGGCAGAACGTGCCCATCGGCAGTTCGAGCACGCTGTCGTTGTCGCGCGCGATGCGAAGCTGCTGCAGTCTGCGCGCGACGTTGGGCTGTTGTTTCTGCAC
>DRKG01000090.1 GCA_011051855.1 bacterium
AGTGCCTCCTGACCTACCAGTCGAGCCACCGGCCCGATGACCTGTGGCACTTCGTCACCCCTGACTACAAGAACGCGAGCATGTGGCTGCAACTGACCAGCGGTGACAACCGTGACATGGTTGCGGTGCACGACAGCGTCGACTCGTTCATCGCGCAGAACCCGCCGCCGTTGCCGGTTGCGCACGAATGGTTCGGCTTGACGCACATCAATGTCGTCTGGCAGGGCAAGATGGTCGTCGGCATGCTCGAATCCCTCGCCGGCGCGTTCGTGGTCGTGCTGCTGCTGATGGTGGTGCTGTTCCGCTCGTTCCTGTGGGGTTTCCTGGCGATGATTCCGCTCACATTGACGATTGCGCTCGTCTACGGTGCGGTCGGGATGGTCGGCAAGTCCTACGATATGCCGGTTGCGGTGTTGTCGTCGCTGGCGCTCGGTCTGGCTGTCGACTTCGCCATCCACCTCCTGGCGCGTGCGCGGCGCATTCGCCGGCGCGAAGGGTCGTGGCAGGCAGCGTTGCCGGAGCTGTTCGACGAGCCGGCGCGAGAGATCGCGCGCAATGGCATCGTCATCGCCGTCGGTTTCCTGCCGCTGTTGTTCGCGCCGCTGGTTCCCTACCAGACCGTCGGATTCTTGCTGGCGGCGATTCTGGCAGTCTCCGGCGTGGCGACGTTGCTGTTGCTGCCGGCGCTGGTGACCGTGTTGGAGAAGGCTTTGTTCCGTGGCGAAGTCTGCGCCACGGGCGAAGTCAAAGACGAGATCGCTGACGAGGAGAAGCAATCATGAAGATCGTGTACCCGTTGATGTTTGCGGCATGGTTTGTCACCCCTGCACTGGCTCAGGATGGCGACGACAAGGCGCCGACCGTGGATGAGATCGTCGCGGCGGCGAACCGCGTCGGCTACTACCAGGGCAAGGACGGCCGCGCCCAGGTCAAGATGGAGATCGTCGATGGCCAGGGGCGTCGGCGAGAGCGTGAGATGACGATCCTGCGTCGCGACGTGCCGCCGCCGAAGGACTACCAGGGCAAGCCGGAGGACTACACGGGCGACCAACTGTTCTACGTGCGCTTCCGGCGGCCGGCAGACGTCAACAAGACCACGTTCTTGGTTCACAAGCGGCCGGGGAAGGACGACGACCGCTGGCTCTATCTGCCGGCGTTGGACCTGGTGAAGCGGATCAGCTCGGCCGACAAGCGCAGCAGCTTCGTCGGTTCGAACTTCTACTACGAGGATGTGTCCGGTCGGCACATCGGCGCCGACGAACATCGCCTGGTGGAAACGACCAAGACCTACTACGTGGTCGAGTCGCGGCCGAAGGACAAGGCGTCGGTGGAGTTCGCCTCCTACAAGATGTGGATTCACAAGGCGACCTTCCTCGTGGTGAAGGTCGAGTACCGCGACGATGCGGGCAAGGTCTACCGCACCTACGAGGCGCTGAAGGTCGGCAAGGTGCAGGGTTACCCGACGGTGCTGAAGGCCCGCATGAGTGATCTGCGCAGCAAGGGAACCACGACCGTCACCTACGAGGATGTCGCCTACGACCTCGGTCTGCCGGCGAACATCTTTACCGAACGTTACCTGCGGCGCGCTCCGCGCAAGTGGATGCGATGACGCGTGCGTGGTTGGTGACGTTGGCATTCGGCGGTGTGCTGTTGGCACAGGAGCCGGAGTTGCCGCAGGGGCTCGGCGAACCGGAGCCGGGCCTGCCGGAAGGGCTGGGTGAGCAAGCAGAGCCGGTGGACCCTGTGAGCTCAGTGAGCCCCGTGGAGCGTTCGCCCATGGACTGGCCGGGGACAGCGTTCTTCGCGGACCTCGGCCTGACGGGGTTTCTCGACGTGCGCGCCGGCACGCGTGTCACCAGCGACCGCTACGAGCGTTCCGCGTCGCTCGCCGAGGCGCGCCTGCGCCTCGAATACGAGGACGAGTTCGATCCGTTTGTCGTGCGTGTCGCCGCCGACCTGGTGGCCGATGCGCTTTACGACTCGTGGACGCCCGAACCGGAATCGGGCCGCGGTTTCATCGACCTGCGCGAGGCCAGCGTCGCAACCACGCCGCTGCCGTTCCTCGACGTCAAGGTCGGCCGGCAGGTGCTCACCTGGGGGACCGGGGATCTGTTGTTCCTGAACGACTTGTTCCCGAAGGACTGGGTGTCGTTCTTCGTCGGGCGCGACACCGAATACCTGAAAGCCCCGTCGGACGCGGTGCGTGTCGGCGCCTATGGCGGTGTGGCCAACCTCGAGGTCGTCTATACGCCGCGCTTCGATTCCGATCGCTACCTGACCGGCGAACGGGTGTCCTACTTCAATCCGTTGCTCGGCCGGCGCTCCGGGCGCGACGCGATCCAGCGGCCGATCGTGCCCGACGACTTCGGCCGGGACGACGAGATCGCGGCGCGGTTGTCGGGAGACGTGCGTGGCTTCGAGTTGGCGGCCTACGGCTATTGGGGGCGGTGGAAGAGTCCGGGCGGCCTCGACGTTGCGACGGGTGCGGCGACGTTCCCTCGCCTCAACGTCTACGGGGCGAGCGCCCGCACGCAACTCGCCGGCGGCATTGCCAACGTTGAAGTGGGCTACTACGACTCGCGACAGGACGTCGGTGGTGGGAACCCGTTCGTCAACAACTCCGAGTTCCGCGTGCTCGTCGGCTACGAGCGCGACTTGCCCGAGCTGGCGGAATCGTTGACGGTTGGCGTGCAGTACTACGTCGAGAACCTGATCGGCTACGGCGCCTACCGCTCGACGTTGCCGGTGGGCATTCCGCCGCGGGATGAGAGCCGTCACGTGATCACGATGCGCATCACCAAGCTGCTGCTCGAGCAGCGCCTGCGCGTGTCGCTGTTCGGCTATGTGAGTCCGAGTGACGCGGACGCCTACCTGCGCCCGAACGTCACCTACGCGATCGACGACGATTGGTCGGTCACCGTCGGCGGAAACGTCTTCTTCGGCGAAGACGACCACACCTTCTTCGGGCAGTTCGAGAACAACTCGAACGTGTTCGTCGCCGCGCGGCTGAGCTTCTGAGAGCGCCAGCGCCGTTGCGCCCCGGCGGGCTTACCTGCGCCCGCTCCAGCGCAGCATCTGGTCGGCCAGGTCGCGGCAGTGCGCGACCTCGACATCTGTGACCGCGCCGCCGGCATCTCTGACGAGGCGTAGTTCGGGTTGCACGAAACCGGTCACCGACGGCAGGTCGAGTTTCTCGATGCGGGCGAGCACCTCTTCGTGTAGCGAGCGGTCGATCTTGATGCCGTACTTCTCCACCAGCGCCTTGCCGGCGGCGAAATCGCCTTCGGCTTTGATGCGCATGATCTCGCCGAGCAGCTTGCCGCAACCCTCGCGATACTTCTCGATCGAATCGACGACGTAGAACGTCTTGCCGTCCTTCTTCTCGACGTGCACGCCGTAACCGTGGTCGAGCAGGTAGAGCACGATCAGTTGGCGGTTGCGCATGTGGTCTTCTTCGACGCGTTCGCCGAGTGGCACGCGGCGCAGTTGCACCAGCGCGTTGCGCGCGTAGGCCTCGTACTTGGCGAGCACCGCGTCATCGTTGGGCACCAGGCCCATGTCCTTGCACTTCTGGCTTGCACACCAGTAGAGGCCGACCAGATCGGCGCGGCCTTCCTCGAGTGTGCTGTAGTAGAGCCCGAGACGTTGGGCCGGGTTGACGATGTCGTCATGGACCTTTCCGGACGCGTGGCCGACCACCTCGTGCAGATTGGTGTGCAGATCGTCCATGGCACTCGCGTAGCGGCGTGCTCGTTCGGCCTCTTCGGGCGTAAACGAGAACTCGTCGAGGCTGCCGGCCGCCGAGATGGCGTTGTAGGACTCGACGACGTTGGCGAGGTTGACCGACTTGCTGCCGTATTGCTGGCGGATGTCGGCCTCGTTCGGCAGGTTGATGCCGATCGGCGTGATCGGGCCGGAATCGCCGGTCTCGGTGACGACCGAGATCGCGCGCACCGAGATGCCCTTCACGTCGGCCTTATTGTCCTTCTCATCCCACGGCATGCGTTGCTCGAACCACGGCGCCTGCTCGGCCAGTTCGGCGATCGCCAGCGTCTTGTTCTCGTCGCGAAAGCTGATCACCGCTTCCCACGATCCCTTGATGCCACGCGCATCGAGGTAGACTTCGACGAATCCGCAGATGAAGTCGATCGTCGAATCGTTGTCCTGCACCCACGCGATGTTGAACTCGCGCCAGTCGTCGAGGTCGCCGGTCTCGTTGTAGCGGATCAGCTTGCGCAGGGCCTTGGCGGTGGGCTCCGGTGCGTAGGGCAGTGCTGCGCGCAGGTGCGCATTGACCGCCGCGAGTTCCTTGGCGTAGCGGCCGGGCGGGATCCCGCGACCATCTCCACAGCGATAGACCTCCTCGACCAGCTCGCCGTCGCGTTTGACGAGCCGCGAATTGAGCCCGTTGTTCTCGGTGAAGTCCGCGAGGTCGGCCGACGCGACACCCTTGTAGAGGTTGTTGCAGCTCGCCAGAACCGGATCGTTGCCGTGTTCGGTGCTCTTGTCGGTGACCGATCGATACGTGTCCGGGTCGGTCATCACCGCGAAGGCGTGGCGCAGGCCCTCCAGCGGTGCGAGCTTCGCAGTGCTCAGGTCGTGGCCGGCGGCCTGCGCGATCTCGCAGGCGGCGCCGAACTCCCGCCAGGACAGCCGCAGCAGTTCCTTCTTGGTCGACAGGTTGTTGTGGATGCCGGAGTGCACCCAGAACAGTTTGCAGTAGCGCGTGACTTCGGCTGCGACGTGTTCCGGCAGTCGATCGCGCACCAGCCACAGGGATTCGAGGATCCACCGCAGGGGCAGGTTGTACTCGAACCGTTGGTCGAGGAAGATGTCACGGCCGGCGATCGCTGCCTGCGACAGGTGGTAGGCGAGCAGCTTGTCGCGCAGGTCGAGTTCCTCGAAGCCGTCGGCGTAGAGCTGGGCGATGACGGTCTTGTCGACGCGGTCGAGCAGCACCGGGCGTTCGCCGAGATCGGATTCGGGGGACGACTGGCAACTCGCCAGCAGCAGGGCGGCGAGAAGCGACACGGGGCGCAGGAATTGCTTCATGTGTTCGTGGGTGGAGGTGGGTGGCAGAGCATAGCCCGGGCGGAGCACGAAGCAGCGTTCCTCGAGCGCACGGTCGGCGGGTCAGTCCGGCGGCGACAAATCGCGGGAAAGAAGTCGGCTCCGATCGTCTACTCAGCCCGGACCACTCATGAACCAGCACCCCTACGACACCATGCTCGTTCCCCATCCTCGTCGCGTCGCGAGTGGCGCGTTCCCCCTGCTCGCTCTGTTGGTCGTTGCGGCGGTGTTGCCGGCGCAGCGCGGCAACGAGTTCGCTCGCAAGCCGGGCATCCGCCGTGACGTGACGATCTTCAGCCCGCTCGATCTGCCGGCGCCGAATCGCATGCGGTCGGCCTCCGGGGCTCCGGGGCCGGACTACTGGCAGCAGCGGGTCGATTACCGCATCGACACGACCCTTACGCCCGCGAAGCGGCTGGTCAGCGGCAAGGAGCATATCACCTACTACAATCGCTCGCCCGACACGCTCGACTACATCTGGGTGCACCTCGAGCAGAACGTGCTGCGCAGCGACAGCATCGGGGCGCTGACCGATGGCACTTCCGCCGTTGGCGGGCCCACGGATGCCAGCGAGGGCGTGGTGCTCGCGGAGGTGAGCAGCAACGGCAAGCCGCTCGAGTATCACGTCTACGACACCCTCATGCGCGTGCACCTGCCGGCGCCGCTGTCGCCGCAGGCGACGTTCGAGTGCGATATTGCGTGGTCGTTCACCGTGCCCGAGCGGGTGTTCCGGCGCTACGGAACGATGAAGACCAAGCAGGGCGTGATCTGGGAGTTGGCGCAGTGGTTTCCGGCGGTCGCCGTCTACGACGACGTGCACGGCTGGAACACCCTGCCCTATATGGGGACCGGCGAGTTCTATACCAACTACGGGGACTATGAGCTGAACATCACCGTGCCGCGCGATCATCTGGTCGTGGCGAGCGGGGTGTTGCAGAACCCCGAGGAAGTCTACACGCAGGCTCAGCGTGAGCGTCTCGCGACGGCGCGCAAGAGCGCCGAGACCGTCGTCATCCGCGGTCGCGACGAAGTCGGAGATCCGGCCAGCCGGCCCGCGGGCGAAGGGCCGCTGACCTGGCGCTTCAAGGCCGAGAACGTGCGCACCGTCGCGTGGGCGTCGAGCGCGGCGTTCATCCTCGATGCAGCGAGCGTCGGTGACACCCTGGTGCAGTCGGCCTACAGCGAGGCCTCGCTGCCGGTGTGGGAGAAGTCGACCGCGATGCTCTGCGCTGCGATCAAAGGCTATAGCGAACGCCTCTATCCCTACCCCTACCCGGTCGCGACCAACGTCGCCGGAATCGAAGGCGGCATGGAATACCCGATGATCATCTTCTGCAGCGGTCGCAACAAGCGGAATGAGCGCGGTCTCTACGACGTGACGACGCACGAGATCGGGCACAACTGGTTTCCGATGATGGTCAACACCGACGAACGCCGCTACGCGTGGATGGACGAGGGCTTCAACACGTTCATCAACAAGTACTCGACGGCCGACTGGTTCACGAAGAACAACCGGCCGGCGAAGCCGTCGACGTTCGCCGGCATGATGCGCATGCCGGGTGTGCCGGTCGTCACCCAGGCGGATCGGCTGAACGGCATGCAGCTCGGCATCCTCGAATACATGAAGACCGGGGTCGGGATGCAGATCCTGCGCGAATACGTGCTCGGCCCCGAGCGCTTCGACTTCGCGTTCCGAACCTACGTCCGCCGCTGGCGGTTCAAGTCGCCGCAGCCGAGTGACTTCTTCCGCACCATGGAGGACGCAGCCGGCATGGACCTGGCGTGGTTCTGGCGCGGGTGGTTTCTCGAAGATGCACTCTACGATGTTTCGGTCGAGGGCGTGCGCAGTGGCCGGCGCGGCGTGACGATCACCTTCCAGAACCACGAGCGCATGGTGATGCCGCTCGAGTTCGAGGTCGAGTTCGCGGACGGCAGCAAGCTCGAGAGGCGCCTGCCCGTCGAGGCTTGGTTCCGTTCGGACCGCATCACGCACACGCTGCAGACGGACAAGGAGGTCGTGTCGGTGCGCGTCGATCCGCACGGCATGCTGCCCGACGTCGACCGCGGCAACAACCGTTGGCGAGCCGACGAGTGAAGTTGGCGGGGTGGGCTCGCGGTCCGTAACGAAACGGTCTCGGGCCGTGGGCGCCGGGGGCAGGATGTGGGGAAGCGGCGTCCGCCGCGTAGCTGAGCGGACTCGAAGGCAAGCACATGAACCTCTTCAAGTCCCTGGCGGCGGTAGCCGCGTTGTTCCTTTCGAACTCTCTCGATGCACAGGCCGGCGAGGCACCGCCGCACCCCGAACAGCCGCCGGAGATCGGTCGCGAAGCGCGGCCGGATGCCGGGCGGCCGCGGTGGCATGGGCGCCGCGGGCGGTTCGAACGGTTCCGCCGATTGCGTGATCACCGCGAGCACCGTGACCGTCGCGAGCACCGTGGGGCGCGCGGTCGGCGTGACATGCGCGGCTGGCAGCCGCGGCATCGGCGGGGACCGGATCGCCGCAGCGAGGGCATGCGCCGCCGTGGGCCGGGTCGCTTCGGCCCGGGTCGCTTCGGCAGGTGGCACGGTCGGGGGGCGCGCGGCCCCCGGTTCCATCGCGGCATGCGCCGCCACCATCGCGGCCTCCGCCGCCTACGTGGTCACCGCCGCGTCAGCCGTCGATGATCTGGTTCAGGGTCGTGCTCGGGCGCATGGCCCTGACCGCCAGTTCGGGGTCCGAACGGTAGTAACCGCCGATGTTGCAGGGCTTGCCCTGCACGGCGTTCAGCTCGGTGACGATCTGCTGTTCGTGGGTCGCCAGCTTGTCCGCGAGGCTGGCGAAGCGTTGCGCCAGCGTGGCATCCTCGTCCTGGCGCGCCAGTGCCTGCGCCCAGAACAGCGCGAGGTAGAAGTGGCCGCCGCGGTTGTCCAGTTCGCCGGCCTTGCGCGACGGCGACTTGTTCTGCAGGAGATACTGCGTGCTCGCGTCGTCGAGCGTCTTGGCTAGCAGCGCCGCGGCTTGGTGCTGGTAGCGATCGGCGATGTGCTCGAACGATGCCGCCAGTGCAAGGAACTCGCCGAGCGAATCCCAGCGCAGGTGGTTCTCCTGGTTGAACTGCTGCACGTGCTTGGGGGCCGAACCGCCGGCGCCGGTCTCGAACAGGCCGCCGCCGTTCATCAGCGGCACGATCGAGAGCATCTTGGCGCTGGTGCCGACTTCGAGGATCGGGAACAGATCGGTCAGATAGTCGCGAAGGACATTGCCGGTGACGCTGATGGTGTCCTTGCCCGCCCGGATGCGCTGCAGCGAGAAGCGGCACGCCTCGACCGGCGGCATCATCAGGAACTCGAGCCCGGCGGTGTCGTGTTCGGCCAGGTAGTTTTCGACCTTCTGCAGCAACTGCGCGTCGTGCGCGCGGGCTTTGTCGAGCCAGAACACGGCCGGCACGCCGGTGGCACGGGCGCGGCTGACCGCCAGCTTGACCCAGTCGCGCACCGGTGCGTCCTTCGTCTGGCAGGCGCGCCAGATGTCCCCCGCTTCGACCTGGTGTTCGATCAGCACATTGCCGTCGGCATCCACGACTCGCACGACACCGTCGGCGGGCACCTCGAAGGTCTTGTCGTGGGATCCATACTCCTCGGCCTTCTTCGCCATCAGACCGACGTTGGGCACGCTGCCCATCGTGGTCGGATCGAATGCGCCGTTCGCCTTGCAGTCGTCGATGACCGCCTGGTAGACGCCGGCGTAGCAGCGATCGGGGATCACGCACTTGGCGTCCTGTAGTTCGCCGTTGGCATTCCACATGCAGCCCGAGTCGCGCACGACCACCGGCATCGATGCGTCGATGATCACGTCGCTCGGCACGTGCAGGTTGGTGATGCCCTTGTCCGAGTCGACCATCGCGACCCCCGGACCGTTCTCGTAGCAGGCGGCGATGTCCGCCGAGATCGCCTCACGATCGGCGTCGGGCAGGGTTTCGATCTTGGCAAGCACGTCGCCGAAACCGTTGCGAGGATCCGCCCCGGCTGCGGCGAGCTTGTCGGCGTGCTTCGCGAAGACCGGAGCGAAGAACGCCTCGACCGCGTAGCCGAACATGATCGGGTCGGAGACCTTCATCATCGTGGCCTTCAGGTGCACCGAGAACAGCACCCCTTGGGCTTTGGCGTCGGCGACTTGATCGGCCAGGAACGAGGTCAGGGCGCGCCGGCTCAGGAACGTGCCATCGAACACCTCGCCGGCTTCGAGCGAGATCGGTCCCTTCATGGTCGTGGTCGTGCCGTCGGCGGCGATGTGCTCGATGGTGACCGACGTCGCCGCATCCACGGTGATCGACTTCTCGTTGGCGTAGAAGTCGCCGTCGCTCATGTGCGCGACGTGCGCCTTGCTGTCGGCCGACCACTTGCGCATGCGATGGGGGTGCTGGCGCGCGTAGGCCTTGACTGCGGCGGGAGCGCGCCGGTCGGAGTTGCCTTCGCGCAGCACTGGATTGACGGCGCTGCCCTTGACCTTGTCGTAACGTGCCTTGGTTTCGCGTTCGGCGTCGTTCCGCGGTTCCTCCGGGTAGTCCGGCAGCGCGTAGCCTTGCGCCTGCAGCTCCTTGATCGCGGCCTTCAGTTGCGGCACCGAGGCGCTGATGTTCGGCAGCTTGATGATGTTCGCTTCAGGGCGCTGTGCGAGCTGGCCGAGCTCGGCGAGGTGATCCGCGACCCGCTGTTCGTCGCGCAGGGCGTCGGGGAAGTTGGCCAGGATGCGGCCCGCCAGCGAGATGTCGCGGGTCTCGATGGCGATGCCGGTGTCGCGGACGAACGAGCGCACGATCGGCAGGAACGAGCAAGTGGCGAGCGCCGGGGCTTCGTCGGTGTGCGTGTAGATGATCTTCGGGGCGTCGGTCATGGCCGGAAAGCAGTCCCAGGTGGGAGCGGAGTTCGTTTC
The DNA here is from genome assembly GCA_011051855.1 of bacterium. Lineage (GTDB taxonomy): Bacteria > Planctomycetota > UBA1135 > UBA1135 > UBA2386. Next base: position 9,983 of record DRKG01000090.1, read on the forward strand.
GGGGGCGAACACGTTATCCGCGCCGGGCCATGATTGCTCGCGTCGAGCGGCCGCCTGCGCTTCTGCAGGCGCCGCCCTTGCTTCACGGCAGCTCCCGAATGCGCAAGTTGCGGAACTCCACCTCGGCGCCTTCGGCCTCGAGGGCCAGGTAGCCCTTGCTCGGCGTGCACCCGTTGCCGCCGTTGACTTCCTTGCCGTTCACCCACAAGCGCACCTCACCGTTGATGGCGCGCACGTAGTAGTGGTTCCATTCTCCCGCTGGCTTCGTCAGCCGCATCGTGGGGAAGCTGCGCGCGCTCTTCGGATTGCCTACGTGGAACGGCTTCCCGTCGCCGTCGGTGTAGGTGATCTCGGGCGTGAACGCCGTCATCCGGGATGCGCCGACCGGGAACACGTCGCCGTGGCTGGTGAACCAGTCGGAGTGCCGGCCGTGCTGCTTCAGCCAGTTCTCCTCGTAGCCGAGATCGAGGACTTGCACCTCGATGCCGCTGCGCGGCAGTTGGCCGGGCGGCAGGTCGGTGAACGCCGATTCCGGGCACCACAGGAACAGCCCCGAGTTGCCGGCGTGCTGGTGGTGGCGCCATTCGACCACCAGTTCGAAGTTGCGCAGTTGCGTCTTGGTGCGTGCGCCGCCGTTCGGCTTCCCGCTGCAGACGATGATGCCGTCCTGCTCACGCCAGGTGTCCGCCGTGCCGTTGACGTTGACGAAATCGGCGAGGGTCAACGCGCGCCATCCGGCACCGGCACCGTCGACGTAGGCCTTCTGCAGCGGCGCGTTCGGCCACAAGAGCGGGATCAGCGGCGCACAGGCGAGCGCGAGCAGATACAGCGGTCGGAGCGGTGTCGTCATGATGGCATGGGTCGTGCTTCGCCGTCACCGGCTGCCGAACTTCTCGGCGTAGGCCTCTTCACTGAATCCGACATACCAAGTCTTGCCGACGCGGATCGTCGGGGCGCGCAGGTTGCCCGAGGGGCCCAGTGCCACCTTGGCGAACTCGTCCGGGTCGAACGTGTCCTTCTTCGGTGCGAACGTGAGCACCTTCTTGCCGCGCGCGACCACCACCTTGCTGGCGTCCGCGAACAGCTCGTCGAGTGCGTCTCTGCCGTAGCGTTCCTTGCTGGCATTGACCGTCTCCCGGACGGTCACTCCGGTGCGCTCGAGGAACGCGTCGGAGCGCTTGCAGCTCGTTCAGCCCTTGCGGTGGTAGTACCAGTCGATCTTGCTTGCCATGGGGAACGGGATAGCGAGCGGGCGCCGACGATCAAGGGTGTGCGCAAGCAGATCGTCTCCCGGCCTCGCGAAGTCGACGCGCGGGTTGCGCGGCGATCCCACGAGGGGACCATGGCGCCGTGCATACTCGCCGTCGATACCGCGTCTCGGTTGCAGCGCTCTTCACCGTCGGCTGGCTTTCGCTGGGCCATGCCTGCGGCCAGCCAGCGGCGACCGGCCGGGCGGCTGCTGGCCATGCGGAGCGTGTCGGTTGTGGCCGGCGCATCGTCGAGCCGGCACCGGTGCGTGCGACCGAGGTCGAC
>DRKG01000091.1 GCA_011051855.1 bacterium
GCGCGATCGCATCGCTCGACCTGGTCAAGCAGCTCTACGTCACGATGAAACGGCTGGTGACCGGCGAGGTCGGCGCCAACAACCTGGGCGGCATCATCCGCATCAGCGAAGTCAGCTACCAGGCCGTGCAGCGGGGCATGCCGTGGTTCTGGTACTTCCTGGCGTTGCTCAGCGTCAACCTGGCGTTCGTCAACCTGTTGCCGATCCCGGTGCTCGACGGCGGCCACCTGATGTTCCTGCTGATCGAGAAGGTCAAGGGATCGCCCGTCAGCAGCAAGGTGTTCGGCTACAGCCAGGTCGTCGGCTTGGTGTTCGTGCTGCTGCTGGTGCTGTTCGTCACCTACAACGACATCCTCCGCCTGTTGTGACGGCTGCGCCCCCGGGGTGGCTGTCGGTGCTGCGTCTGTGCCGCATCGGCACCTGGTTCTCGCCGGCGGCCGACGTGCTGGCGTCGGCGGCGATCGTCGGCCTTGCGTGGTCGGGGGACGTCGGCCGCGCGATGGCCGCGAGCGTGCTGCTCTACGGCGCCGGCATGGTCTGGAACGACGTCGCCGACGTCGGCACCGACCGGGTGCAGCGACCGGAGCGGCCTCTGCCGAGCGGCCAGGTGTCGATGGCGTTCGCCGTTGCGCTCGGCACTGCGTTGCTCGCCATCGGCCTGTTGCTGTCGCCGTGCCGCGGCTACCACGCGGGCATCGCGGGGCTGGTCCTGTTCTACGACTTTCTCGGCAAGCGGGTCGAATGGCTCGGTGCGGTGGTCATGGGCCTGCTGCGCGGCTTGAACCTCGCCACCGGCCTCCTGCTGGCCGGCCCGGCGGTGGCCGAGGGCGCAGAGCGCGCGCTGTTGGTCGCCGCGGGCTGCTATGCGCTCTACATCCTGGCGGTGACGATCCTCGGCATCTTCGAGGATGCGCGTTCGGTTTCCGGCCGGGCCGTTGCGGCGGTGCAGGCAGTGCCGCCGGTGGTCGCGCTGGCTGGCGTCGCGGCCGTTCAGGGAGCCTTCTGGCCGGCGCCGGCCGTGGCCGCCCTGCCCGCGTCGTGGTTCCTGCGGCGCAATGCTCGACGAAGGGAATGGCCGCAGGCGGAGATCCGCCGCTCGATGACCTTCCTGCTGCTCGGCACGATGCTCTACACCGCGTTGCTGGCGTTCGCGGCCGGTCGCTGGCCGGAAGCCGTCGGCATCGCATCGGCCATCCCGGTGGCGCGGGCGATCGCGCGCCGCATCGCGCTCACTTGATTCAGGCGCGGCCCAGCGCCTCGAGGCGAGCCTTGAAGGCCGCCCGGGCCTCGTCCTTCTGCATCACGCCCTGACGCACGAGTGCCTTCAGGGCGCTCTTGAACGCCTCGAGTTCCTCCTCCGGCGTCGTCTCCGTCTCGACACTCGCATCGGCCTCGCTGTGGGTGGCGTCGCCGGCGTGTTCCGTTTCGTCGGTTTCCTCGGACAGAGCCTCGGCCACCAGGTGCTCGTCGATCGAGGCCGCCGGCTCTTCTTCCTCCCCGTCGGCGACGACCGCCCGGAACTCTCGCTGGACCTCTTCCACCGAGGTGTCGAACGGGTCCTTGCCCAGGTGGGCGTCGCGCGCCTCGCCGCTGCCTTCGAGGCGGAACTCGTCGAGCTCGCTGCCGACCAGGTGCTTCACGTCCGGTTCGATCTGTGTCTCGGCGACGTTGGCGTTGCGCCGCTTCTGCATCACCGTGACGATGAAGTTGTTCATGCGCGACAGCGCGTCGATCAGGAAGCCTTCGACCTCTCCCTGCAGGCGCTCGGAGGCCTCGCGCTCGGCATCGTGCGAGACCTTCTCGACGATCGCAGCCGCCTGGCGGGTCGCCGCCGCGAAGAAGTCGTGCACCTCGCGGGTCAACTGCTGTTCTCTGACCTCGCGTTCCTCGACCTGTTCGAGTTCCTTCAGCGCCTGGTTCTCGTAGCCGAGCACGCTCTTTTGCGGGCCGAGCTTGGCGCGCACGCGCTTGCGCTCGCGGTAGAAGTCGTCGAATCCGGTATCGGTGTGCTTGCGCAGGTGCATGATCTCCTCCGGCCGGACCCGGAGCCCGACGCGCAGGGGCTATCGATCGCCCGGCCGCCCGCCTTCATCCAGGCGTTCCGCCTCGTCTCGCAACAAGACCAAAGCGTCGCGACGACTCGGTGCCGTCGGCGCTTCGTCGAGGCGGCGCTGCACGCGGCGCAGCAGTTCGCCGACCACGGGGCCCGGGGCGATGCCCAGGTCGAGCACGTCCCGGCCGTGCAGCAACGGCTCGACCTCGGCGGGAAGGGCGTCCAAGCGCGCGCGCGCCCACTCGTAGATGCCGAGTTCGCCGTGGCTGCCGAGGCAGTCGGCCCGGTGGAACTCGAGGTGGTCGGGAAACGTCGGCGTGCGCAGCCAGCGTTCGGCGCGCACCGGCCGCATCTGCGGCAGCGCCGCGAAGCGGATGTGCTGCCGGGCGACGTCGACGACGCGTTCGCGCAGGTCGCGCGGTGCCCGCAGGCGCCGCAGCACCTCGTCGGCCATGCGCGCCGACAGGGTGTCGTGGCCGTCGAAGCGGATCCGGTCGCGCGCGACGCGGAACGTGGCGGGCTTGCCGATGTCGTGCAACACCGCGCTCCAGGCCTGCACCGGGTCGTTCGGGCGCACGTGGTCGAGCACCAGGCAGACGTGGGTCAGTACGTCACCCTCGGGGTGGTATTCCTTCGGTTGTGGCACGTCGGCCATCGCGTCCACCTCGGGCAGCACGACGGCGGCGAGGCCGTTGTCGACCAACAGCCGCAGCGCGTGGCCGCGGCCCGGGGCGACGAACATGCGGTCCAGTTCGGCAAAGCAACGCTCCGCCGACAGCTCGCCGAGTCCTTCGGCCGTTCGGGCCATGCCGGCCCGGGTCGCGGCGTCGATCGTGAGTTCGTATCTGGCTGCGAACCGCACCGCGCGCAGCAGGCGCAGAGGGTCTTCGCGCAGGCGGCGCTCCGGCTCGCCGATGCAGCGCAGGATGCGCGCCTCGAGGTCCGCGCGCCCGCCGCAGGGGTCGAGCAGTTCCGCGCGGTCGGGGTCGTAGTAGAGCGCGTTGACGGTGAAGTCGCGCCGCCTGGCATCGACCGCGACGTCGTCGACGAAGCGCACCGCGTCCGGCCGGCGATGATCGCCGTAGTTGGCCTCTGTGCGCAGGGTCGTGATGGTCAGCTCGCGGTCCCCCACTGCGACGCGCACGGCGCCCAAGCCGAGTTCTCGCTGGGAGGCCGTCGGCAGCACCGTCGCGACCCGTTCCGGCCGCAGATCCGTGCACAGATCGTAGTCGTCGGCCGCGAGTCCGAGCAGGCGGTCGCGCACGGCGCCGCCGACCACCCAGGCGCGGCCGCCGGCGCTACGCAGACGCTGTAGGCAGGTCGCCACGGCGTCGGGCAACGGCGGGAGTTCGATCCTGGTCACATGCA
>DRKG01000092.1 GCA_011051855.1 bacterium
GCGTTCGTCGAAGGCCACGCGCGCACCCTGCAACTGGCGTCGTTCGGCGCCGACGAGACCGAGCGCCGCAGCATCCAGCTCTACGGAACCAACCCCGAGACGCTGGCGCAGGCGACCAGAACGCTGGTCGAGGAATGGGGCGTGCACCACATCGACATGAACTTCGGCTGCCCGGTGCGCAAGGTGACGGCGGCTGGCGGCGGTGCCGCGATCCCGGCCAAGCCCCGCCTATTGCAGAAGATCGTGCGCAGCGTGGTCGCGAGCGCGGGCGACGTGCCGGTCACGATCAAGTTCCGCAAGGGCATCGACGACGACCTGCTGACGTTCCTCGACGCCGGCCGCATCGGCCAGGAAGAGGGCGCCGAGGCGGTCGCGCTGCACGCGCGCACCGCGGCCCAGCTCTACTCGGGCGAGGCCGACTGGAACGCCATCGCCGAACTGAAGCAGCACGTAACCCGGATCCCGGTGCTCGGCAACGGCGACATCTTCGAACCGTGGGACGCACTGCGCATGCTGCGCCAGACCGGCTGCGACGGCGTCGTCGTCGGTCGCGGTTGCCTCGGCCGGCCGTGGCTGTTCGGCGAGCTGTGCGCGGCGCTCACCGGCCGCGAGCCCCCGCCGCCGCCGAACCTCGGCCAGGTGCTCGACACGCTGACCACGCACGCGCACCTGCTCGTCGACTTCTTCGGCGAGAAGCACGGCATGCAGCAGATCCGCAAGTTCACCGGCTGGTACCTGAAGGGCTTCCCCGGCACCAAGAAGAAGCTGCCGGACCTACACCTGGTCACGACGCTGGCCGAACTCGAACGGATCGTGGCGGACCTGCCGCGCGACCTGCCGTATCCCGCCGACGCCCTGCGGGCGCGCCGCTGCAAGTCCGGCAAGACCCAGCAAGTGTCGCTGCCGGAAGGCTTCCTCGAGGCGCGCGACGAAGACCTGGTGATCGAAGACCCCGACCACATCGACGGCGGTTGAGTACCGAACCCGGTTCAAACAACAACCTCGTCGGCAAACTTGCCCCGGCTATTTTCCCGGCGAGGTTGTTGTTTGAACCGGGTTCGGTACTAGCGCGAGGCGGCGGCCGTAGTCGCCCAGCACCTGTGTGACGACGTCGGTTGCGGCAGCACCGCCGACCGGATCTGCGCCGAGCAGCTCGAGCACTTCAGCGATGCCGTCGCGCAACCCGGCGTCGAGCTGGCGCCGCAGCTCGGCCTGCGGCAGCTCGCGGTGGCGCAGGGCGGCGAGCTGGTTCTGGGCGCCGATCAACCGGCCGAGAAAGGCCGCGATCGGCTCGTCGTCGACCTGCTCGGCGAACGCCGGCACGAACTCGCCGGGGGTCAGGCCGAGCCGCCGGCGCGTCTGCGCCAACACCCGTTCGCGCAACAGTCGGCGAGCGATCTGCGCCGCACCGTGCACCGACACCTCGTCGCCTTCCGGCTCCGGCTGTGCGTGCGAACCGGCCTTGCCACCAGGCTGTCGCTGCGGTCGCTCGCGAGGATTCCGTTGCGGAAAGCCGCCGACGGGCCCGACCGGCGCCGCATTGCTGAGCGGATCTGCCATTGCCCTACCTCCGATTCTCATTCTCGGACACGGACGTCGGCGCTTGAGGCCAAAGACACGACCCGGCACGCGCGGTACGATTCCGTGCACGCCATGACCACACCTCGTTTCCTCCTCGCTTCTCTCGCGCTTGCGCTGACCGCGGCCACCGCGACCGCGCAGTACGACTTCGACCTCGAAAAGCGCACCCCGGCCACCCTCGGCGCGGCTCTCGACCTCGATCTGGTCGGCGCGCCGCCGCTGGCGCTCGCGCTGGTGGTGCCGTCGACCAACTCCGGCCCGACGCCCTTGACCCTGATCGATCCGGCCGATCTGCGCTCGCTCGCGGTCGGCACCGACCTGTTGTCGGCGATGGCGGTGGTCACGACCGACGCGGCCGGCGACGCCAGCTACTCGCTGACGCTGCCGAACACGCCGTCAGCCGCCGGTTTCGAACTGCACTGGCAGTCACTCACGCTCGGCGGCGGCAGCACGTTCTTCGGCGAACTGAGCAACCCGGTGGTGACGCTGGCAGGAGTCGCCGGCACCGGCGTACTCGCCCCCGCGACGCTGGCCGCGGCGCGCACGCTGTCGGCGCTCGCGGTCGACGGCGACAACAACGTCAGCGGCATGGACCTCTTGGTGACCGGCGGCGGCGACGGCTCGCTGACTGCGGCCACCGGCCTCGCTTCGACCGAGCTCTACCGCTTCCGCACGATGGACTTCGTCGCCGGCCCGACGATGAGCACGCCGCGCGCGCTGCACACGGCAATCCGGTTGAACGACGGCCGCGTGCTGCTCATCGGTGGCGCCGACCAGAACGGCGCCGTGCTGGCGAGCTGCGAGATCTACGACCCTGCGAACAACTCGATCACCCCCACCGGCAGCCTGAACACGCCGCGCATCCTGTTCGGTGCGAGCTTGCTGCACGACGGCCGCGTGATGGTCGCCGGCGGCACCTCGACGCTGCAGCCCGACGTCACCGCGGCGATCTCCGCGGCGCTGCGCTCGGTCGAGATCTTCGACCCCGCCACCGGCACCTGGTCGCCGGCACCCCAGCTCGGCGGCTACCGGTTGGCGCCGGCATTGACGCTGCTGCCGAACAACCAGGTGATGGTGTCGGGCGGCATCGACGTGACGTTCTTTTTCGGCCTGCCGATCGTCGTCAACAGCACCACAGCCGTGCAGCGCTGGAACCCGAACAGCAACAGTTGGGTGAACGGCCCGAACATGAGCCAGGCGCGCGCGGGCCATCAATACAACCAGGTCACGCTGAACGACGGCCGCGTCTTGATGAGCGGCGGCATCAACGTGCCGAGCCTGCTCGGCGCGAACAACTCGGTGCCGATCAGCGGCGCCGAACTCTACGACCCGGCCAGCAACTCGTGGCAGACGGCCAACATGCCGGTCGCGCGCGCGATGCACAGCGCGACGGTGCTGCCCGACGGCCGCGTCGCCGTGTGCGGCGGCACACAGGGTGTCCTGACCGCACCGGTCACGATCGCCGACGTGCACCTGTTCGACCCGAGCGCCAACACCTGGTCGACGGCCGCGCCGCTGAGCGCGCCGCGCGCCGGCCACGTCGCCGCGCTGCTCCCCGACGGGCTGCTGGTGTTGGTCGGCGGGCAGGGCGCAACCAACACCCTCGATTCGGTCGAGACGCTGCGCTTCTGAGCGCGTGCCCGCCGGCCGCCTACCCGGCAGCCGGCTCCTTGACGACCGGGTTCCGCAGCACGCCGAGCCCTTCGACTTCGACCTCCATCACGTCGCCCGGGTGCACCGGCGACACGCCCTCGGGCGTGCCCATCGCGACCAGATCCCCCGGTCGCAGCGTCGTCACCCGCGACATCGCGGCCAGCGCCTCGTCGATCGAGAACACCATCTCGCTGGTGCGCGCATCCTGGCGCACCTCGCCGTTCACGCGCATCACGACGCGCAGGTCCGAGCCGTCGAGGTCGTCCGCCGGTACCACGAACGGTCCGGCCGGACAGAACGTGTCGATCGCCTTGGCACGCAACCACGGATACTTCTGCTCGCGGTCCTGCCCCTGCAGCTTGCGCGCGGTGACGTCGTTGACGATCGTCAGGCCGGCGACGATCGCACCGGCGTCGGCTGCGGCCAAGTTGCGGCGGCCGCGGCGATCGGGGTCGGCGAAGCCCAGCACCAACCCGAGCTCGGCCTCGTGGTCGACACGCGTGTCGAGCCAATGCGGAATCACCACGTCGTCGCCGTGCGCCACCAGCGTGTCGGGCAGCTTGGCGAAGAAGATCGGTTCGCGCGGCGCCTCGGCACCGAACTCGCGCGCGTGCTTGACGTAGTTCTTGGCCAGACACAGCAGCTTGCCGCCGCGCGGCACCGGCGACAGGAAGCGCTCGGGCGGTGGCATGCTCGAGGACGAGGCGATGCGCGCTGCGAGATCCTCGCGCCCGAGTGCGCCTTCGTGCAGCAAGCGCACGACGTCGAGCGGACCGAGGTCGTACCACAGCACTTCGTCGCCGGTCGCGTCGACCGCGCCAAGCCCAGCGACACCATCGCGCTCGCAGCGGAACCACGCCCGGCGCGCCGGCAGACCGACGCAACTCATCGGCAGTGCTCCAACGCGACCATCGCGTAGCAGGTGCACAAGAGCGGTTGGTCCTCGTACCAACGGCCGTTCTTGCCGTTGAGCCACGAGCCGTCCTCACGCTGGATCTTGGCGAGATGTGCGCGCAGCTCCTTGCGCCAATCGACCTTCCTGGTCGCGACCCCGCCGTCGGCGGTCTCGGTAGCCTCGACGTAGTCGATGCCGGCGGCGTCGAGCGCCTGCGCCAGCACCATGTAGTAGTAGAACAACCCGGCGTACTTGGTCTTCTCGCCGAGCGCCGGATCCGACCCCGGATTGATCGCCAGCGTCCAGTGGCTGCTGATCCACCGCACGGCGGCCTGCACGCGCGGGTCGTCGCCCTCGACGCCGGCGAGCGTGTACGACTTCAGCAGCGCGTAGGTCATCGAGCCGTAGCTGCGCGCGATCGCGGTGCCGTCGGGCTGCACGACGTAGCCGGCGTTGCTGTTGCCGGGGTAGTAGGTCGCGCCGCCGTCGTCACCGGGGCGCACCTCGAGGGTCTCGCCTTCCTTCTGCGGGTGCGGGATCTTGCCGGCAAAGTCGTTGGTCGCTTTCAGGTTTTGCGTGCGCTGCAAGAACACCAACGCCTTCTGCAACGCTTCGTGGTCGGCGGGCAGGCCGGTCGCACGCAGAGCCTCGATCGAGAAGTGCAGGTTGCTGAGGTCGCCGCGCTGGCTGTTGCCGTAGCCGATCGAGCCATAGTCGCGATCGCTGCGCGAGTAGCCGGCCTGCTCGGTGTTCTGGAACATCAGGATCGCCTTCTGTGCCTTCTTCAGAGCCGGCAGCCGCGCCGGGTCGTCCCACTTGACGAGGGCCCCGACCACCACGCACGTCGTGTAGTTGGTCACCGTGCGGCCGAAGGTGCCATCGTCGTTCTGCTGCGTCAGCAGCCACTTCAGACCGGCCTCGATCGCCGCCTGCTCGGCCGCGGTGCGCCGCTGCTTGGGCTTGCTCTGCAGCGCCATCAGGCCGAATCCGGTGAACGCCGGGTCCGGGAACATGCGCACCACGGTCTCGCCGGCATCGTTCTTGGTCGGCACCGGCACGGAGAAGATGCCCCCCTTCTGCTTCTGGAACAGGTAGGCGAACGCGCGCTGCTGCGACTCGCTCCAGGTCGCGACGGGATCCTGCGCGTGGCTGCCGCGGTCGAGTTCGCGGTTGGCGACCTGGCAGGCGACCAGCTTGGCCAGCACCACCGCGGCGGCGGGGCGTTCGAGCGTGTCCGGGTGGTCGTACCAGCGCTCGGCCTGCGTCGCTTCGGCCGCCGCCAGATGTTGCGGAAACCGGTCGGCACGCACTTCGTCGAGGACGTCGGCCACGAGCTCATCGAACGGGCTTTCGGCCTGCTCCCCCCCGCCGAGCGATGCCGCGGCGGTGCGGATTTCCTCGGCGCAACCATCCGGATCGATACGACGCAGGGCCTCGATGACCCACCCCGTCGTCGACGCATCGCCGAAGGTCCCGTCGGCCTTGCGGTTCTCGAGCAGGTAGTTCAGCGACGGCCGCACCACCGGCCCATCGCTGATGTGGTAGCGACGGTGGCACCGCCCCATGGCGGCCAGGATCTGCGCCGTCGACCGCACGTCGCTGCCCAGCACCCCGACCCCGGCGGCCCCCGCCTGACCGCGGCGCGCGGTCGTGCGCAGCACGCCGATCAGGTCGTCGACTTCGTGCTTGTAGACCGCACCGCGCTTGCGCACTGCCGCGCCGATGGCGCCGTCGTGCTGTGCTGCGGCAGTCACGGGGCAGAACGAGAGAAGACCGAACAGGACGGGAAGGGCTCTGGACATCAGGAAGGTCAAGGTAGGGGGCGCTCAGGATAGAGACCCGGCCGGCAACGACAAACCCGCACAGTCGGTTCACCAGTCCGTGCCAGGGGGGCAACCGGCATTCCCGAATCCGGACGCCGACCGCGTGGGCCTCGGGGTATCCTGTTCGGCCCCATGTTCCGCGAACGGTCGGTCTCGCTGGTCATCCCCGCCTACAACGAGGAGGACACGATTGCCCAGGTCGTGGAAGAGTTCCGTTCGGAGCCCCACCTCGACGAGATCGTCGTCGTCGACAACAACTGCAGCGACCGCACCGCCGAACGGGCCGCCGCCGCCGGCGCACGCATCGTGTGCGAATCGAAGCCGGGCTACGGGGCCGCTCTGACCGCGGGCATGGACGCAGCCAAGGGCGACCTGATGGTGCTGGTCGAGGCCGACGGCAGCTTCCGGGCGCGCGACGTCGTCAAGCTCCTGTGCTACCTCGACGACGCCGGCATGGTGATGGGCACCCGCACCACCCGGCAGATGGTCGAGCAGGGTGCGAACATGCGCTTCCTGCTGCGCTGGGGCAACGTGTTCATGGCCAAGTTCCTGCAGCTCTGCTGGCTGCGGCCGGCCGAGCCGCGCTTCACAGACGTCGGCTGCACGTTCCGGGCGCTGACGCGCGCGACCTGGGACCGGATCCGGCCGCGGCTGCGCTGCACCGGCCCGGCGTTCTCGCCGGAGATGATGTGCGCCGCCCTGCAGGAGCGTTGCCGCGTGATCGAGGTGCCGGTCACCTACAGCAAACGCATGGGCGGTGAGAGCAAGCACAGCGACACCTTCTGGCGCCAGGCGAAGACCGCGTTGATGATGTTCCGCACCATTTGCCGCAAGCGTTTCCTCGAACGCTCGGCGAAGTCGGCCGCGCCGACGGCGGAGGCGCGCAAGGCGTGAACCGGACGACCGACGTGCAGGCGATCACCCGCTGCCAGTTGTGCGGCAGCGAGGCCCGCGACCGCAAGTTTGAGGACGGTCCCTACACCGTCTGGACTTGCCGCGACTGCGGCCTCGTCTACGTGTCGCCGCGGCTCGTCGGCCAAGCGCTGCTCGACGTCTACGACGAAGGCTACTGGAAGAGCGACAACCCCAAGGAACGTGGCTACGCCGACTACGCCAGCGAAGCGAAGCTCTACCTGAAGACCTACCGAAAGCGCATGAAGCTGGTCTCTCGGTGGCTGCCGCAACCCGCCAGGATCCTCGACGTCGGCTGCGCGGCCGGCTACTTCCTGCGGGTCGCACAGGAGCATGGCCACGACGTGCACGGCGTCGAGCTGTCCGAACCGATCGCCAACGAGGCGATCCAGGCGCTCGGCGCAGACCGCGTCTACCGCGGTTTCCTCGACGACGCGATCCGCGAACGCGCCTGGCCCGACCACAGCTTCGACCTGGTCACCATCTGGGACGTGATCGAGCACGTGCCCGAACCGCAGGCGCTGCTCGCGACCATCCGCCGCATGGTCCGGCCCGGTGGCAAGCTCTTGCTCGAGACCCAGAACGTCGCGTCACGGATGGCGCGCCGGCTCGGCAAGGCCTGGCACCACTACAAGCACGACGAGCACCTCTACCACTTCAACCCGGACACCGTGCGCCGGCTGCTCGACGACTGCGGCTTCGACGTGCTCGCTTGCGGCTCGGCCTACGCCGGCAAATACGTGTCCTTCGGCTTCCTCGCCGAACGCGCCGCCCGCCTCGGGCGACTGGCCGGCCTCCTGGCCAGCCCGCTCGCGCTGCTCAAATCCTGCAACCTCTACGTCAACCCGCACGACGAGATCATCGTCGTCGCCGAACCGCGCTCGACGGCTGCGGGCTGAACCGCTACGGGCCCGCCGGCTACCCGGGCCGCCCAGCTACCGGACTGCCCAGCTACCGGGCCGCCAGATCTTCCTGCACGCCGGCCGGACGACTGCGCTGGTAGCGCTGTTCGAGCGCGGTGAGCGTGAACGCCTGCGAGAGGCAGTTGTAGACCTGTAGGCGCGAGAACGACTCGCGCATCTGCATGAACTCGCGGCGCGTCACATCTTCGGACTGAAGCGGCTCGACCTTGTCGCACACCAGCACGTGGTAGCGCCGCTCGGCCGTGTCGTAGAGGGGGCCGTTGGCCTCGCCGGCATCCATCTCCGCGTAGGTGCGGAAGACGAACACGGTCGTCGGGTCGTAGGCCTTGTCGAAGCGCGGGCGCGTCTTGAGCGAGCGCGGGTGCGGCCCGATCTGCGCCACGGTGAACCCGGCCTCGGCGGCCGCCGCCTCGAGGACCTCGCCGTAGTGCTTTCTGGCCTCTTCCCGGATCTCGCCTTCGATCTCACCGTCGACGGCGCGCTCGAACGCCTTGACGCGCGCCTCCTTCGCGGCGAGTTGCTTCTGCTTCTGCCGGCGCATGGCTTCCCAAGCCTGCTTCGCCTTGGTGCCCAGCCCCGGCGTCGCCAGCATTTCGTTGGCCCGCTGGATATCGGCCGTCAGGCCGTCCTCCCACTTCTTGATCTCGTCGGCGAGGCGCTGTTCGCGCGACTCCTCGCGCTCCTTGACGAACTCGGGGATCTTCTCCTTTGCCAGCCGCAGCAGGGCGGTGTCCATCGCCTCGCGCTTCTCGCGCCCCTCCTCGTCGGCCTTCTGCACCCAGTAGGCGTCCTTGACCAGGGGCACGTATTCTTCTTCGGGCTTCAGCGGCTGCAGGTCGACCGCAGTCGCCTGGAACAGGATCGATGCAGTCGTGGTGCGACTCGGCGCGAAGCAGATCGCACCGGCTTGCCGCAGGCTGGTCGCGGCGGTCGCCTGCCCCCACTTGCCGAGTCCGGGCGCGCGCGCTTCGAGATCCTCGAGGTCCTCGGCGTCGAGCAGCTCCTCGATCACGTGGAAGGCGAAGCCGGTCTTGCCCTCGACCAGCTTCTGACACTCGGCGTTGAGGTCGAACGCGACCCGCGCCTTGGTCTCGGCCTCCTTGTCGGCCTCGAGGGCATTCTCGAGCGCTTTCTGCGCGTTCTCGGCGGTGACCAGGTCGTCGCCCAGGCGCGTGACCTCTTGTCGCAGCTGTTCGACCGCCGCCTTCAGCTCGGCGTTCTCGGGGTCCTTCTCGAGCTCAGCCTCCTTGTCGGCGAGCTCGCGCTCCTTCTGGGTCTTCTCGCTGGTCACCTCGCGCACGCGCGTGCGCGCGGTGCCGAGGTCGCCCTGGGTGACCTGTGTCGCCGCCGTCTCCGCTTCGATGGCCTTGGTCTGCGCGTCGCGGAGCTGCTTGAGCAGGTCGTTCATCCCCTGCTCAGCCTGCAGCACGCGCGTCAGTTCGGCCTGCACCGCCTCGTCCTCGAACGGCCGGTACTCGTCCTCGGTGTCGGCCACCTTGAAGCGCTCCTTGTCGGCGTCGTAGGCGCCGCGGAGCTGGTCCTCCGACGCGGTGAAGTCGCTGAGCGCGGTCTCTTCCCACTGCGCCGGATCGAACTGCCCTTCGGCGAACTGCAACGCGACGATGCGCAGCGAAGCCCGCGGCAGGTCGTAGATGCCCATCTTGGTCTTGGTCGGCTGCGGCTGCTCGTCGAGCCAAGCCTTCAGGTCCTCGTCGGTCATCTCGGATGCCGCCGCCAACTCCTCCTGGCGCTTCTGCACGTCGTAGCTCGCGACCCGGAAGGTCACCTTCTCCTTGTGCAGCACCAACTGTCGCATCGCCTCGCCGTCGCTGTTGTCGAGGGCCAGCATCTGCAGCCGCATCATCGTGCCGATACGCATCGCCTCGGCGACCAACATGCGAAACTCGGCGAGCGAGCCGAAGCCGCGCGCGAGCGCCAACTTGGCCGCCGACTCGATGCTGTTGCGTTCGCGCTCGGCTTCGATCGCGCGGTCGACCTCGATCATCGACGGCTCGATGCCTTCGACGATCGCGGCGCGGCGCAGGATCGCAAACACCTCGCCGAGTTCGCCGTCGCCGCCTTCACCCGAACGCAACTGCATGAACCGGTTGCACGGCATCACGCCGACGGGCACGCCGGCTTGATAGTTGCGCGCCAACTGGTCGCCGATGCGGAAGTCCTCGACCTCGAGCTTGACCTGCTCGCCGCCGACGACGATCGA
>DRKG01000093.1 GCA_011051855.1 bacterium
CAGCAACAGGATGCTGCGCGCCGGGGCTCCGGCGGCGTAACACATCGCCAACAGGACCGGGCCGAACACCAGGGCACTGCCGAGATCAGGCTGCTTCAAGATCAGAAGCGCCGGCACCGCGGCCACCAGCATCGGCACGACCAGGCCATCAAACGTCTTCGCCCGGCTGCGAAAGCGCAGCAGTGCCGCCAATGCCAGCACCACGGCGACCTTGGCGAACTCGCTCGGTTGGACCGAGAAGCCCGGAAACGCGTACCAGCGGCGCGCGCCGTTGATCGACGGTGCAAAGAACGGCAGGCCCATCAGCGCCAGCACCGCCGCCCCGTAGAGCACCCAGGCGGCCCGCAGGACGTGCACGTAGTGCGGCAACAGCACAAAGAAGCCGGCACCGAGCCCCACCGCGACGAACAACGCCTGCCGACCCTGCTGCGCCCCGAACACCGGATCGTCGAGCGTCGCCGAGCCGATGAACAACAACCCCGCCAGGCACAGCGCAACAACGGTCAACACCAACCAGCCGTCGAGGCTGCGCAGCACGTGCAGGCGTTCGCTGGCCCGACGGCCGAGCAGAGGAACGAGATCGATCACCGCGCCTCCGCCGGTTTCAGGTAGCGGCGGGCGAGCACGGGATCGGCCTGCACCCGGCGGAAGAACGTCTCCAGCATCTCGCCGGCGGCGGTGGCCCCGTGCGTTTGGTCGGGCACGAAGTAGACGACACCACAAAACGAGAGCTGGTGGCCGGCCACGGTCGGCCACGGCAGGAAACCGGCGAACCAGGCGTTGTTGTTGCCGTGCTTCGCGGACACCTCGGCGGTACCGGTCTTGCCGCGCACGCCGAGCTCCTTCAGCAACGCCAGTCGCCGCCCGGTGCCCCGGGACGCCGTCAAGACGTCGCGAAGGCCCTGGCGGACGACTTCGAGTTCGTCCTCCGGCACGCCTAGCGCGACGCGCGGCCGCGCCTCACCGGCGCGCAGGCTCAGCGTCGGCAACGCACCGGTCGCCAGCGCCGCATAGGCGCGCGCCACGTGTACGGGCGAGACTTCGACCCCATAGCCGATCGAGCGCCGCGGCAGGATGTCCTGCCGCGAGTGCATGCGCCCTTGCGCGGTCGCCATGCCCTCGATCTCGTCCTGCCAAGACGCGCGGAAGGGATCGTCAGCACCGGCCGCTGGAATCAGGCCGAAGCGACGCAAGGCCCGCTGCAGGCCTTCTTCCCCGAGTCCCAGTCCGACCTGGTAGAAAAAACAGTTGCACGACAAAGCGATCGCGCTGCGTGCGTCCCGTCCCTGCTCCAGGTGGGTACCGTCACAGCTCAACCGACGGTCGCCATAGCGGAAGTAACGCCGGCACGGCTCGATGTCCGCCAACACCCGAAACGGCCGCCCGAACCGCTGCGCCTCGAAGTGTTCGATGGCGACGAACGGCTTGACCACGGAGCCGATCGCGCCGTTGCCAGCCCAGGTGAGCCCCGGCAGCGCGCTGGCATTGCCGCTGGTGATCGGCGAGCCGGCAAGGCACAGGATGTCGCCGGTGTGCGCGTCGATCACGACCATCGACGCCGCCAGGTACTTGCGGTTGGCATACTCGCGCGGCTGCCGGGCGATCGCGTCCCGTACCGCGGCTTCGGCCGCGCGCTGCAGATCGAGGTCGATCGTCACCGCCACATCACTGCCGGAGCGCACCTGCAACTGGCTCCACAGCAGGTGCTCGCGCCGGCGGTTGTCGTGCTCGACGAAGCGCATGCCGAGCTGGCCCATCAGATCGCGGTTGAACCACGATTCGAAGCCGCTGATGCCGCGCCGTTCGCGCACCAGCATCTCGTGTCGGTAGCGCGCACGCGCCTCGTCGATCATGCGCTCGCGCGCCTCGTCATCGAGCAGGCCTTCGGGCACCAGCCCGTCGAGCCAGCCCGCCGGCATGTTCTCGACCAGGTGGCGATCGAGCCAGGTCGGCTCCGGCTCGCCTTCGAACAACTCGCTGAGCAGGCTCGGGGCCTGCTGCGTGCGGTCGATCGACGTCACCTTGCCCAGCAGCACCGACAGCGACGTGCCCGGCTCGACCCGTCGCGTGCGCCGCACCCCCGGTTCGACGTCGATGCCGCGGTGGTTGTGGTAGTCGACGCGCAGCGGTGCGGCGAGTTCGAACGGCACGTCGGAAGCGAACACGAAGCGGATGTCTTCCTTGCGGCTGCCCAGGTGCACGCGACCGTAGGCATCCGTCCAGGTCTGCCGCTCGCCCGTCAGGCTAGCCACCCGCAGCCGCTCGAGCGTCGCCACCAGGCCACGCGGCGCTGCCGGGCCCTCTGTGCCGACGCCGCGCGCGATGCGCTGCTCCTGCACGGCCAGAAGCCGTCGGTCGAGCTCGTAGAGCGCGCGCAAACGTTCGTCGAAGCGCTGCAGCAACTCGCGCCGCGAAACCGGCAGCACATCCCCGAGGCCCTTGCGTTCGCCACGCTGGGCCGATTCGCGCATCGCGGAGTAGACCTCGCGCCGGGAGCGCCCCGAACAGAGCGCCAACACGGTCGTCGCGCAGGTGGCAAGGTCTGCCGCCACCGCCTTCGGCAACACGCCGGGCGAGAGCGCGCGCACCGGCACCGACAACAACGTGCGGGCGGCGGCCGCCGGCCCCCCCTTGCCTTCGCGGTAGCCGAACTCGGCCTGTTCCCGACCGGGCTGGAGCCGCGCCCACCGGATCGCACCGTGCACGGCAGCGCCGACGCAGTGCCAGCGGCGGAAGTGCGCATAGTGCACCGACACGCGCGTGGTCGGCTCGTCGACGGCCAGCGCTTCTCCGTCGCGGTCGCGCAGCGCGCCGCGCTGGCTCGGCACCGAGCGGAACGCCGAGCGGTTCTCGTAGCTGCGCCGCGCCCAGACATCGTGCTCGCCCACCATCAACCACCATAGGTGCACCAGCACCACACCGAGGCCGAGAGCGAACACGGCCATCAACACGCCGATGCGCACCCGGCTGCCGGCACCGCCCTTCATCACACCCCTCGCCGCGGACCGCGTTCTTCGACGAACGCCGCGAACGGCGGCAAGCAATGCAGCAGCGACAGCAGCGGCGGCACCAGCAGGGCGGACCAGACGACCGTCCAGCCGCGCTGCGAAGCGCTGACCGAAGCCTGGTCGAACAGGTGGCCGGCGAAGCCGGCGAGCGCCGGCACCAACACCGCCAGCAGGGCCGCTGCAACCGATTGCCACAACCAGCGGTGCGCGACGAACAGCGTGCGCAACGGCAGCAGCACCGCCACCGGCACGCCGACCACCAGGATCTGCACGGGTAGGGATGCCTCGTCCGTCAACGCCCGACCGATGGCAATGCCGAGCAGCAAGAACGGCAAGGCCTGGCGCTCGGCGAACCACGCCAGGAACAGGCACGACAGCACGGCCATGTCGAGCGGCGGCAGTCCGAGATCC
>DRKG01000094.1 GCA_011051855.1 bacterium
GCGGCTGGCCTCGCCGAGCGAGTTCCAGCACGCCAAGGAACTCGGCATCGACCAACTGCTGTTGTTCGGCACCACCCTGATCGTGACGCTGGTCGAGGACCTGCTGGTCGGCGTCGCCGCCGGCCTCATCCTGAAGGTCGTATTGCACTTCCTGCGCGGGGCGCGCTTTCAGTCGCTGTTCCGCTCGCGCATCGAGACGACCCGCGACGGTGACACGCTGACGCTGAAGATCCACGGCGCAGCGGCGTTCACCAGCCTCTTGGGAGTGCGCCGCCAACTGCAGGCACTGCCCGAAGGCATCG
This sequence comes from bacterium, assembly GCA_011051855.1. Classification (GTDB taxonomy): domain Bacteria; phylum Planctomycetota; class UBA1135; order UBA1135; family UBA2386. Next base: position 303 of record DRKG01000094.1, read on the forward strand.
AGCGCGTCGTGATCGACCTGAACGACGTCGTCATCGTCGACCACACGTTCCTCGCCCGCGTACACGGCATGGCCGACGAGCTGCCCGACACGACCGTCGACCTGATCGGACTCGACGGCATGAAGGCCGCTTCCGACCACCCCCACGCCAGCCGTCGGAGAGTCTGATGGCCCACGCCACCGAAGCGCCGTCGACGATCGCCGAGATCGTCGGCGCGGCCGCACATCTGCTGCCGGAACAGGCGCCGCTGCACACGTTCGTACACCACAACACCCTGCACGCGTTCGAACACCTGTCGTTCGACGAAGCCGTGCAGCGAGCGGCCGAACTGTTCGGCACCGAACCCTACCAGACGGAATCGGCGTTCGCAGAACACCTCCGCAGCGGCCGCATCCTCGCCGCCGACGTCGAAGCGGTGGTCACCGGCGACGCGCAGTCGCGCGAGCCGAGCTCCCCGCCGGCCAAGGGCCTGACCCGCGCCCACTACCGCCGCCTGCGGCTGATGAACCTGTTCGAGGTGCCGCGCGGTGCCGCGCTGCACTGGCAGCTCGACGAGACTTCGCTGCTGCGGCGCGTCCACCGGATCGCCGACGCCTCGCGCCGGCGCGAGCTGCAGGTCCACGCCGACCTCCGGCATGCGGACGCCCCTCCGGGCCAGCGGGAAGCGGCGATGCTACGGCTCTTGTGGCGGCGACTCGCCGATGCCACTCCGAATGCCGCCCCGGCAGCGCCGCACCCGATGCGGCGGCGCGACCAACTGATCCGCGCCGGCGGCGACGATCCCGACCAGCGCGTGCACCCGCTGCTGATCCGACTGACGGCGGCTTTCCTCGATCAGGGTATCGCGACCTGGCCGATGCCCGACCGCGAGCGCGGTCTGCTGGACGCGTTCCGCCGCATCTACGGCCGCCCGCTGAACGCCCCCGATGCCTGGATGCGCGGCATGGCGAAGGAGCTGCGCCTGCAGGCGGCGGAAGGGCTCGACGCCGAGGCGACGATCCTGCGCGCGCTCGATCGGCTCGGAGTACCCGCCGCCGAGCACGCCGACTACATCACTGCGACGCTGCTGTCGCTCAAGGGTTGGGCCGGCATGATGCGACAGTTCGAGCTGCGTCCCGATCGCGCGCCGGTCGAACCGCGGCCGGCGCGACTGATCGACTTCGCGGCCGTGCAGTTGACGATGTACGCGTTCGCCGCCGAACACGGTCTGCGCACGCTGCTCGGCGCCGGCGCCGACTGGGCCGATCTCGAACTGGCGCAACCCGAGGAACGACCGCGCAAGGATCTGGAGCTGACCTACGAGGCGTTCGTGATGGCGCAGGTCGCACCGATCGACCTCGAAGCATTCGACGATGCACCCGCAGCGGCGCGCTGGCTCGACGAGGTGCGCGCCTTCGGCGAACTCGACCGCCGCCGGCTGCTGCACCGCGCCTACGAACGCCGCCTGCGCCACACGGTGCTCGACGGCATAGCCGCGCACAGCCGCATGCCGTCCGGCGCGCCACCGAAGCCGACGCTGCAGGCGGTCTTCTGCATCGACGAACGGGAGTGTTCGACGCGACGCCACCTCGAAGAGGCGATGCCCACGGCCGAGACGTTCGGTTACGCGGGGTTCTTCGGCGTGGCGATGGCGTGGCAGGGCCTCGGAGAAGTGCAGTCGCGGCCGCTGTGCCCGGTCAACGTCACCCCGCAGCACTACGTGACCGAGCGCGCCCTGCGCCCCGACGAAGAGCAGGCGTGGCGCAACGCTCGCCGCCTGCGCGGACTCGGCGTGCAGGCATTGCTCCGCTCGAGCCGGGCGATGACCCGCGGCGGCCTGTTCAGCGCGCTTCTCGGCTGGTGGTCGGTGGTGCCGATGATCGGTCGCTGCCTGTTCCCCCGCGCCGCCGAGCACTTCCTGCACAAGTTCGTCGACCCCGCCAAGCGCGAACCGGTGACCCGCCTGATGCTCGAACGCAAAGGCGATGAACGCGACTCCGCCGGCCGATACATCGGTTACTCGGTCGAGGAGATGACCGACGTGGTCGGCAATCTGCTGACCACGATCGCACTGACCAAGGACTTCTGCGAACTGGTGCTGGTCGTCGGCCACGGCTCGTCGAGCCTCAACAACCCGCACGAAGCCGCACACGATTGCGGCGCCACCGGCGGCGGCCGCGGCGGCCCGAACGCTCGCGCGCTTGCGGCGATGGCCAACCACCCCGGAGTGCGCCAGCGGCTGCGCGAGCGCGGCATCGACATCCCGGACACGACCTGGTTCGTCGGCTGCTACCACAACACCTGCGATGACGCGATGACGTGGTACGACGAGGACCTGATCCCGCCGGCAGCGATGCCCGCACTCGCGCACGCGCAGAAGGCGATGGCGTCCGCCTGCGCGCTCGACGCACACGAGCGCTGCCGGCGGTTCGAGTCGGCGCCGAAGAACGGCGACGTCGCCGCCGCGCTGCGCCACGTCGAAGGTCGCGCCGTCGACCTGGCCCAACCGCGTCCCGAATACGGTCACGCCACCAACGCCTACGCAATCGTCGGCCGGCGCGCGCGCACGCGCGGCTTGTTCCTCGATCGGCGTGCATTCTTGGTCTCCTACGACCCGACCACCGACCCCGACGGTGACAAGCTGCTGGCGCTGCTCGGCGCCGTCGTTCCAGTCGGCGCCGGCATCAACCTCGAGTACTACTTCAGCTTCGTCGACCCCACCGGATACGGCTGCGGCACCAAGCTGCCGCACAACATCAGCGGGTTGGTCGGCGTGATGGACGGTCACTCTTCCGACCTGCGCACCGGACTGCCGTGGCAGATGGTAGAGATCCACGAGCCGGTCCGCCTGCTGTCGGTCATCGAGGCCGAGCCCGCGCTGCTCGAGAAGCTGCTGCAGCGTGCGCCGGAGATGGCGAAGTTCATCGACAACGGCTGGATCCAACTGGTCGCATGGAGTCCGACCGACGACCGCCTGTGGCACTACACGAACGGCGCGTTCGAGCCCTACGAACCCGAGTCCCGCCTGTTGCCGGTCGTCGCCACGTCGGCGGCCTTCCACCACAGCGCTCCCGGCCACCTGGGATGCGGGCGCATCACCGCGTCGCTCGGGCCCGCACCGCTCGCAACGACCCACTCCGCGACAACCCATCACACGGACAGGGGGCAACGATGAACGACCCAACCATCAGCGGCCTGATCACCACCACACTGGCCGCACCGACCCTGGCCTGCGCCGCGCTCGCGCTGCCGTCGTGGTTCGGCGCCAAGCTGCGCGAACGGGTGATCAGCGGCATCGTCGGCGCCGCGTTCGCTGTCGCCGCGGTCGCCAGCGCCGCGGCCCTGACCCTGCTGCTGCTGTCGGGCGAACCGCTGGCGCACCTGTCGTTCGGACACTGGTTCGATGTCGGCCACTACGACTTCCACATCACGCTGATCGCCGACCATCTGTCGCTGCCGTTCGCGCTGTTCGTGGCACTGCTGGTCGGTCTGATCGGCGCGTTCTCGCGCCGCTACCTGCACCGGGAGCGCGGCTTCCTGCGCTTCTACCTGTTGTTGGCGCTGTTCGGTGCCTCGGTCGAACTGGTCGCGCTCGCCGGCAGCCTCGATCTGGTCTTCTTCGGCTGGGAACTGGTCGGGCTGACATCGGTGCTGCTGATCGCATTCTTCCACGAACGCCCAAAGCCGGTCGAACACGGCCTGCGCGCCTTCCTGACCTACCGCATGTGTGACGTCGGCCTGCTCGGCGCGCTGATCTGGCTGCACCACACCGCGGGCACCACGGCGTTCGAACAGGAACACGCACCGTGGGCCGGCATCACGCCGGTGGCCGATGCCGGCGCCGCGATGCTGATCGGCTTCCTGTTGCTATGGGCGTCGATGGGCAAGTCGGCCCAAGTGCCACTCAGCGGCTGGCTGCCGCGCGCCATGGAAGGGCCGACACCATCGAGCGCGATCTTCTACGGTTCGATCTCCGTCCACCTCGGCCCGTTCCTGCTGCTGCGCGCAGCACCGGTGCTGATGCAGACCCCGGCGGTGGCCTGGTCGGTGATCGCCATCGGCGCGTTGACGGCGTTGCACGGTTCGTTCGTCGGGCGCGTGCAGACCGACATCAAGAGCGTGCTCGCCTACGCGTCGATGACCCAGGTCGGCCTGATCCTGGTCGAAATCGGCTTCGGCCTGCACTACCTGCCGCTGCTGCACATCATCGGCCACGCCACGGTGCGCAGCCTGGAGATCCTGCGCTCGCCCAGCCTGCTGCACGACCACCACCACCTCGAACAGGCGATCGGCCGGCAGGTCGCGCGGGCACCGGTGCACGTCGACAAGCTGTTGCCACGCGCCTGGCAGCCGTGGCTCTACCGCCACGCGCTCGAACGCGGTTACTTCGACGGGCTGTTGCGCGATTTCGTGGTGCGCCCGTTCCTCGCCGTCTGGCGTGGGTTCGACCGTGCCGATCGCTGGCTTGCGGATCTGCTGGCCGGGCGCGACCCGGAATCACCGCCGCCGGAAGAACGGGCGGGAGGTGCGCGATGATTCGTGTTCTGCCGATGACCGTCGCCGCCGCGATGGCGATCGCCGCGCGCGGCGTCGCGCGCCACGCGGATGGCCAACGAGCACGTTCCCTCGCGGCCGCGGCCACCGCCGGGCTGATCGGGCTGCTGCTGCTGCTCGACTGGCTGGTTGTCGCCGCCGGGCTGCCGGCGTCGTTCGAGCTGGCCGGCATCGAATGCGAACTCGAACGCGCCGGCTGGCAACGGACCATGCCGTTCGTCGATCTGGTGATCGCCCTGCTTGCGATCGGCCTTGCGCCGGTGGCGTCCCACCCGCCACGCACGCTGGCCACGATCCTGCTGACGATCGCAATCGCGATCGCGTTCCAGTCGCTCGACGAACCGATCACGATGTCGCTGCTGTGGGGAGCATCGGTGCTGCTCGTCGCACGTGAGCTGCTGCGCTTGGAAGGCCGCGCGAGCGCCGTGGTGCGCGCGTTCCGGCGCTACCAAGGGGTATCGGTCGCAGCCATCATCGTCGGAGCGATCGCGTTCGCCTCGGGCAACCCCACCTTCGGCGCCGTGATGTGGCTGTTGGCGATCGCGCTGCGCGAGGCGATCCTGCCGTTGCACGGCTGGCTGCCCCTGTTCGCCTCCCGCGCGCCGCTCGGCCTGTTGGTCGCACTGGTCGCGCCCCAACCCGGTGTCTACGCGCAGTTGACCGTCTGCGGCGACATCACCGGCGGCGCACTCGCGCACGACTTCGCCATCTTCGCCGCACTGACGGGCATCGCCGCGGCAGCGCTCGGCGTCGTGCAGACGGATGCAAGGCGAGCCGCGTGCTGGTTGATCATCAGCCAGACGGGCCTGATCGCATTCGGGCTGGAGAACGCTTCTTTGGTCGGCCGCACCGGTGCCGTGCTGTCGTGGCAGGTGATGGCGCTCGGCACGTCCGGCTTCGTGATGACGATTGCCGCACTCGAAGCCCGCCGTGGCACGCTGTCGCTGCGCGAGCCGGGCGGCAGCTTCGCGCGCACGCCGCGCATGGCGGTCGCCTTCCTGCTGCTCGGCTTCGCCAGCGTCGCCCTACCGGGCACCCTCGGGTTCGTCGCTGAGGACCTGCTGGTGCAGGGCTCGGTCGACGAGTATCCGCTGGTCGGCTTCGCGGTGGTGATCGCAACCGCGCTCAACGGCATCAACGTGATGCGCAGCTTCTTCGTGCTGTTCTCGGGCACCACCCGCCACACCGGTGAACACGACCTGACCCGGCTCGAAGCTGGCGTTCTGAGCGTGGTGCTGGCCGTGCTACTCGTCGGAGGCGCACTGCCGCGATCGCTGCTGAGCCCGGAGCACCCGCCGACGAGTCCGTCGACACCGCCGAGCGATCACTGACCGGCGCGTAGTCCGTTGCTGCCGGCCCACGCTGCCGGCGCCGCCGCGTCGGCGACCCAGCCCTGCAGCACCAACGACCACCCTGCCGGCAACGGCCACGCGGCCGGCAGGTCCAGTGTCCCGGTCGAGTTCGTGCCAAGCCCGGTCAGCAGGATGTCCGGCGACGGCCACAGCGTGCCGCCGTAGAACGGCTGCGGCGCTTCGGTCAGGCCGGCGATCAACAACACCGGCGCGTTCGCCGCGGCATGGGACAGCGTCAACGTGAACGGCGCGCCCAGCGCCAACGACCCGCTGCCGCGCAACAACGGCAGATTCTGCCCGGCGGCCCCGCCGCCGAGGAAGTGCCAGGGGCCGGGCACCGACGTGCTGATCCCGGTCGTCAGGAAGACGTCCGTGCCCCCGACGATGGTGAGCATGGCCGCGTCGTCCTGACCGTCGCCGTTCCAATCGCCGGCGAAGACCGCGCCCGCGTGCGGCAGGGACGGCCCGGCTACGAACGTGCCGTCGCCGACCCCACGCGACCAGAACACGGTCGCGCCCGAGCCGCGCCCCAGGAGGTCGGGGATCCCGTCGCCGTTCGCGTCGCCGACGGCGCCGACGCGGACCGCCACGCCGGGGGAAGCGACCTGCGCGAACGCCCTCCCGCCATCGCCGAGCATGACCGCAAGGGACAGGGTCCCGTATGCGCCACCGGCCGCAACCACGTCGAGGTTGCCATCGCCGTTGGCATCGACCACGTCGACGGTGCTGCCGCCGGGGAGGGTCGTGATCGCGGCGAAGCCGCCGGTCCCGTCGCCCCAGTGGACCTGGGCCTGCTGCGGCTTGGTCGTGACCACGTCGAGGTTGCCGTCCGCGTCCAGGTCGCCGACCGCCAGTTCGACGCAGCCCCACGGCGAGCTCTCCCCGATCGGGGCCGAGAACGCACCGGCGCCGTCACCCAGGAAGACGCTGATCCCGCCGTGGTTGCACACCGCGACGATGTCCTGTTGGCCGTCGTTGTCGAAGTCGGCGATCGCGCAATCGATCGGGAACCGATCCAGCGCGTGGATCGTCGTCCACGCAGTAAAGCCGCCGGCCCCATCGCCCGCGAGAACCTCGATCTTGCGGTTCGACTGCCCAAGTGCGTTGTAGCCCGCCCCCAGACAGGCAACGAGGTCGGGCAAGCCGTCTCCGGTGACGTCACCGCAGGCGATGCCCAGCGGGCCGGGGTCGTAGAAACTCGTCAGCACGTGCACGTCGCTGCTGTTGGAGAAATCGCCGGCGCCGTCGTTGAGATGGATGCC
>DRKG01000095.1 GCA_011051855.1 bacterium
CGTGCCCGCGGCGTGGTGGCGCGATGCGCTGCCGGGGTTCGTCGCGCGCATCGACCGCCTGTTGGCGTCGTTGCCGGCGGCAGCGCCCGGCGGCGAACTGCTGTTGCTCGGGCGCGCCAACGCCGGCAAGTCGTCGCTCGCCAATGCGCTCGCCGGCCGCGACGAGGTCCTGGTGGCCGACGTCGCCGGCACCACCCGCGATCTGCTGCGCGTCGACCTCGGTGGCGGCGTGCACCTGTGGGACGCGCCCGGCGACCTCGACGCTCCCGCGGACGCCGATGCGGCGGCGCTCGCCCTCCGCGATCGCCTCGCCGGCCGCGCGTCGGCGCTGGTGGTCGTCATCGACGCTGCCGACCCGGTGGTGCCAGCGTCGGCGCTGGCGTCGCCGCAGCCGTGGTTCGCGGTGGTGTTCACCAAGGTCGACCTGGTCGCCGAGCCGCCGCCGCTCGCCGCGGCCGTGCGCGGCCGGCTGCCGGCGCCCGATCGCTGCTTTCCGACCAGCGCGCACACCGGTGCCGGCCTCGCCGATCTGCGCGCGGCGCTGCGGCGTTGCGGCCACAACGGCGTCGATCCCGGTGGCCCACTGCGGGCGGCGCTGCAGGGGGCCGGCGAGGCGCTGCGGCGCGCGGTCGACGCCGCCTCCCTCGCCCCCGAACTGTGCGCCGTCGATCTGCACGCGGCGCTGCGCTGCCTCGATGGCATCGGCGGAACGCACGACCCTGAGCAGTTGCTCGACCGCATCTACGGGCGCTTCTGTCTCGGCAAGTAACGCGGTCCGGGGTTTTGACACACAAGGGGTTGGGGCGGTAGAGTCCCGCTCACTGCAAGGTCTGGAACCTGTGGTCAGACAGGTTCCTTTCCGCCGTTCGAACCTTCCGGTGGTGGGCGTCTCTTGGGCCACCGGCGGACCAAACGCATGCGCTGTCCCTACTGCAAGGCCGACAACGACCGGGTCATCGATTCGCGCGCGAGCGCCGATGGCTACGCGATCCGACGTCGGCGTGTCTGTGCCGATTGCGGCCGACGCTACACGACCTACGAACGCGCCGAGATGGCGCCGCTGCGGGTCGTCAAGAAGACCGGGGAGCGGGTCGCGTTCGACCGCAACAAGGTGCTCGGCGGGCTGTTGCGGGCGTGCGAGAAGCGGCCGGTGTCCAACGAGCAACTCGAGGGAGTCACCGACCGCATCGAACGCCAGTGCATGGAGGCCTTCGACAAGGAGGTGCCGTCGAAGGTCGTCGGCGACCTCATCATGCAGGAGCTGCGGCAACTCGACCAGGTGGCCTACGTGCGTTTCGCGTCGGTCTACCGCGAGTTCAAGGACGTCAGCCAGTTCCTCGAAGAGCTGAAGCCAATGCTGGAGAAGCGGCGGGAGGGTGGTCATGAAGCGGCGGACGGAACACCTGGTTGAGAAGCGCGATGGTCGGCGCGAGTTCCTGCGGGCAACCAAACTGGCGAGGTCGATCCACCTCGCGCTCTACGCGATCGGCGTCGACGAGGACTGGCGCGCGCTCGAACTCGCGGGTGTCGTGCTCGAAGGGCTGCGCGAACGCACCGGCGCCAAGGACAAGCCGGAGGTCGTGCTGAGCACGGCCGACATCGCCGACGCAGTGCAGCACCTGCTGGTCGTGACCGGCCAGCCGGCGGCGGCGGTTTCGTATGGCGCCATGCAGGCCGAACGCGCCCGGCGGCGCACGTCGGTCGCGACGCTGCTCGCACCGCCGCCGGCGGAACGCTCGACGTCGTCGCGCGTGCGCCTCGGCCGCCGTTGGCCGGGAGAGGGCTAGCCGATGCGGCTGAAGCGCCTCGTGGCCCGCGGCTTCAAGTCGTTCGCGGACAAGACCGAGTTCGAGTTCGACTCGCGGCTGACCGGCATCATCGGACCGAACGGCTGCGGCAAGTCGAACGTCGTCGACGCGATCAAGTGGGTGCTCGGCGACCAGCGCGCCAAGAGCCTGCGCGGCTCGGCGATGACCGACGTGATCTTCAAGGGTGCCGAAGGTCGCGAGGCGATGGGCATGGCCGAGGTCACGATCACCTTCGAGGACCCGGAAGGCCGCCTCGACGGCCAGACCGAGATCGACATCTCGCGCCGACTGACCGTCGACAAGGAATCGAGCTACCTGCTGAACGGCAATGCCGTGCGCCTCAAGGACGTGCGCGACGTGCTGCTCGACACCGGGCTCGGCACCGGCGGCTACTCGGTGATGGAGCAGGGCCGCATCGACGCGGTGCTGTCGGCCAACCCGGAGGCGCGGCGGGCGATCTTCGAGGAAGCGGCCGGCGTGGCGCGCTTCAAGATCCAGAAGAAGGAGAGCCTGCGCAAGCTCGAGAAGACCGACCAGAACCTCGCGCGCGTCACCGACCTGCTCGAGGAGCGCGGCCGCCGCATCCGCAGCCTGCGCATCCAGGCCGGCAAGGCGCGCCGCTACAAGGAACTGCAGGCGCAACTGTGCGACCTGCGCGCCGCTCTCGCGGTCATCGACGGCGAGCAGTTGCGAGAGCAGTGGCACGCGCAGGCGGAACGGCTGGCCGAACTGCAGACGGAACTCGCCGCCGCCGAGGACGGCAAGGCCGCCAAGGGCGAGGAGCTGGCGGAGCGCGAGGAGGCGATCGCGCGCTGCGTCGACGCCCTCGAACGGGTGCAGGAAGAACTGCGCCGCTGCCAGAGCGAGCTGATGCAGCACCGCGAGCGGGCCGAGTCGCAGGGCCACCGGGCCGCCGACCGACTCGCCGAACTCGAGCGCGGACAGAAGCGCGCCGAAGGGCTGACCGAACAGCGCGACGAACGCGCGCTGACGCTGCAGACCGCGCGTGACGAGCTCGCCGCCAAGGAAGCCGAGTTGGTGGACCTGCACAAGGCGCTCGACGAGCAACGTCAGGCGAGCAAGGTCGCCAACGACGCTTTGCAGCAGTTGGTGCGCGAGCGTGAAGCGGTGCGCGAGCGCCAGCTCGACCTGCTGCACCGTCGCACACGCGCGCGCAACGCCGCTTCCGATGCCGGGGCCAAGGCCGCCGCCGCGAAGAGTCGCGAAGGCCGCCTCGACGAACGCCGCGAGGTCCTGCGCGACGAACGCTCCCGGCTGACCGGCGAACTCGCCGGCTGGCGCGCCCGACTCGTCGACTTCGGCACCCGCGAACGCCTGTTGGTCGAGCGCGAGCAGGTGGCGCTGCGCGACCTCGAAGGCGCCGATGCCGCGGCCGCCGAGCTCGCCGAGCAGGAGTCCGCGCTGCGCTACCGGCTGACCGAGTGCGAAGGCCGCCGGCAGGCGCTGCAGGCGATGGAAGCCCACATGGAGGGCTTCGACCAGGGACCGCGCTACGTGCTCGAGCAGCAGCCGGAAGGTCTGCGCGGCCGCCTGCTGGACCTGATCGAGATCGACAGCCAGCACGGCGCGGCGCTCGAAGCCGCCCTCGGTCCCTACGTGCAGGCGCTGGTCGTCGACACCCGCGAACACGCGGCGGCGATCGTGCGCGACCTCAGCGAGCGCCGCGTCGGGCGGGTCCTGCTGTTGGTCGAGGAGGCATTCGGGGACGAACCGCCGTGTGCAAAGGCCTCCACCCTGCTGCGCCCACCTGCGGGAGCCGACTACCTGACCGACCTCGTGCGGCACGTCGTGGAGCAGGCCGCGGATCCCGAGGCCGGCAGCGCCGCGAGTCGCAAGCTGATGTCGTGGCTCTTGCGCGGCGTCGTCGTCGCCGACTTCGACCTCGCCGACTCGAGCCGCGCCGACCTGTGCTTCGTGACCCCGGATGGCACGCTGGTGTGCGGCCCGCGCATGGAGGGAGGCCTCGCCGCCGAAGGCCACCAGGGCTTGGTCGTGCGCCGGTCGCAGATCGTCGAGCTCGGCGAGCAGGTGAAGGTGCTGCAGAGCGAGCTCGAAGGTCTGCAGCAGGGCAAGGAGGCGGCGACCGGGCGCGTCGATCGGCTCAAGCGCGAACTCAAGGCGGTCGGCGATGCGCTGGTCGAGGTGCGGCGCGCGGCGCAGGCTTGCCACGCCCAGGAGTCCCGGTTGGTCGCGCGGGCGCAGGACATCGACCGCGAGCGCGAGGAGATCGAGCAGGAGGCGACCGAGCTGCGGCACACCCGCGCCCGGGCGCTGGCCGACCTCGGCACTTCGCTGCTGAACCAGCACCTGCTGATCCGGCTCGAACGTCTGGCCGGCGACGCCGAGCAGCAGTTCGGCGAACGCATCCAGGCGGCCGAACAGTCGCTGCGCGACGAGCAGGACAAGGAGCAGAACCTGCGCATCGAACAGGTGCAGGCGGGCGAGGTGCGC